>PKCT01000120.1 GCA_002862325.1 Phycisphaerae bacterium | reverse complement strand
CCGAGTACATGCACATCCAGGATCGCGAGAAGCGTCGCTGGCTGCAGAAGCGGATGGAGGGCGTGCGCAACCGACCGACCTACGCCCCCGAGGAACGTCGCCGCTTCCTAAAAATCCTGGCGGAAGCCGAAGCGTTCGAGAACTTCTTCAACACCCGATACGTCGGCAAGAAGCGATTCGGATTGGAGGGGGGAGAATCTCTCATGCCTCTCCTCGACACCATCATCGAACTCGCGCCGACCAACGGCGTCGAGGAGTTCGTGATGGGCATGGCGCATCGAGGTCGACTCAACGTCCTCTGCAACATCATCGGCAAGTCCTATGCACAGCTCCTCACCGAGTTCGAGGAGAGCTGGGAAGAGGACTTCATCGGTGGAACCGGTGACGTGAAGTACCACGGCGCGTTTTCGGGGATTCGAACGACGAGTTCCGGACACGACATCAGACTCGCCCTCGCGTCCAATCCGTCCCACCTGGAGTTCGTGGACGCAATCGTCCTCGGTCGGACCCGGGCCAAGCAGCGACTGAGGGACGATGAGAACCGGGATCGGGTCGTCCCGCTGCTGATGCACGGGGATGCGGCCTTCGCCGGACAGGGCATCGTCGCCGAGTGCTTCAACATGATGCGACTGGATGGATGGACCGTCGGCGGGACCGTCCACATCGTCGTGAACAACC
Organism: Phycisphaerae bacterium; assembly: GCA_002862325.1. Taxonomy (GTDB): domain Bacteria; phylum Planctomycetota; class Phycisphaerae; order Phycisphaerales; family SM1A02. The sequence continues at coordinate 4,612 of PKCT01000120.1, read as the reverse complement.
AACTTGGATTCACGACCTATCAGACCGACTCCTTCAGCGGCCACTACGGCACCGACATCGCGAAGATGATCGATGCGCCGATCTTCCACGTGAACGGTGACGATCCGGAAGCGGTCGCCTGGGTCGCGAAACTCGCCCTCGAGTACCGGCAGGCGTTCAACAACGACGTCGTGATCGACATGTGGTGCTACCGGCGACAGGGACACAACGAAGCCGACGAGCCGGCGTTCACCCAGCCGCTGATGTACCAGCGCATCAAGAAGAAGACGCCGGTCCCCCAGATGTACCGCGACCGCCTGATCCGGGACGGCGTGATCGGCGAGGACGACTTCGCGGCGATCCAGCGGGAGAAGCTGGATGCGATGGACAAGGCGCAGGCCACCGTCAATGACGCGCCGGTCGACCCTCGCGTCGAGCCCTTCGAATCGCTCTGGGAGGGAATCACCTTCGACTACGACATCCGGTCGATCGACACCGGAGTCGACCAGGCGACGCTCGAGAAGATCCTCGATCGCCTGGAGACGCCGCCGGAAGGGTTCAAACTCCACAAGACGCTGCAGAGGAGCTACCGCAACCGACGGAAGCAACTCGACTCGGGCGACGTGGATTGGGCGACCGGGGAACTGCTCGCCTACGGATCGCTTCTCCTGGAAGGGCATCCCGTCCGCATCACCGGCCAGGACGTCGAACGCGGCACCTTCAGCCATCGCCATTCGGTGGTCCGCGATCAGGAGACGAACACGGCCTGGGAGGTCCTCAACCACCTGAGCGAGGACCAGGCCCAGTTCTGCATCCACAACAGCCCGCTGACCGAGCAGGCGATCGTCGGATTCGAATACGGATACTCGCTGACCGATCCCCGGATGCTGATCATCTGGGAGGCGCAGTTCGGCGACTTCGTCAACGGCGCCCAGGTGATCGTCGACCAGTTCATCGCCAGCGCCGAGAAGAAGTGGGAACGCTCGAGTGGACTCACATTGTTCCTGCCGCATGGTGCCGAAGGTCTCGGACCTGAACACTCCTCGGCGCGACTGGAGCGATTCCTGCAGCTGTGTGCCGACGACAACATGGTCGTCTGCTCCCCCACTCGCGCATCGCAGATCTTCCATCTGATCCGACGTCAGATGAACCAGCCGTTCCGCAAGCCGCTGATCGTGATGACGCCCAAGAGCATGCTGCGACTCCCCGCGTCGCGGAGCCCGATCGAACGATTCCTGTCGGGCGGCTATCTCAATATCATCGACGACACCCGCTTCCAGGAGAAGCGGGGCAATCGAGACGCCGTGCATACCGTCCTCTTCTGTACCGGCAAGATCTACTACGACCTCGCGGCGCGGCGTGACGAGTCCGGTCGGGAGGACATCGCGATCGTCCGGATCGAGCAGCTCGCGCCGTTCCCCGAAGACGACGTCCGTGCGGTACTCGAGTCCTACCCCAATCGACAGCGGACGACCTGGGTCCAGGAGGAACCCCGCAACCACGGTGCGTTCTTCCACGTGCAGCGGATGATGGAAGAGATGCTCGACGTCGAGATCGACGACGTGTCCCGAGTCGCCAGCCCCAGTCCATCGGGCGGCTCGATGAGCATGCACGAGCAGGAGCAGAGAGAGCTGGTGACGACGGCGATCGATGGCGCGGAGTCCGCCTCGCCGTCGAACGGCACCAAGAAGACGTCATCCAAGAAGACAACCCGCAAGAAGACCGCGAAGAGCAATTGATCCAGACCTGGCCGGAGCCATCGGCCACGCCCCTCCATCGGATTCAAGACACATGACCGTCGACATCACCATCCCCAGCCCCGGCGAATCCATCTCCGAGGTCACCATCGGATCCTGGATGAGACAGTCCGGCGACTGGGTCGAGAAGGACGAGATCCTGCTCGAGATCGAATCGGACAAGGCGACACTCGAGATCACCAGCCCCGCAGCCGGCGTTCTGAACGCCGGCCGCGACACGGGCGAGGAACTCGAGGTGGGTGCGATCGTGGGTTCGATCGACACCGAGGCGGCCAAGCCTGCCGGCGAGGCCGCCGCCCCCGCGGCACCGGCCACCGAGGAGTCTCCCGTCCCCGCACCGGCCGGCGGCTCGGAATCCTCGGATGTGAAGGCGACACCGGTCGCCAAGAAGCTGGCGGCCGAGAACGGCGTCGATCTGAGCGGCGTGAAGGGAACGGGACCGTCCGGACGAGTGACCAAGGCTGACGTGATGGCCGCCAGCAGTTCGCCGGCTCCCGAGCCCGCCCCGACGTCTGCACCGGTGTCTGAACCGGCGGCAGCCGCCGCGTCGCCAGACACGCCCGCCGGGGAGGCGACGCCGGTCGTGATTCCGACCAGCAACTCGACCTCGGGAACCCGCGAGGTTCGCCGCATCCGCATGACCAAGCTTCGGCAACGGATCGCGGAACGGTTGGTCGAGAGCCAGCGGACCGCCGCGACGCTCACGACCTTCAACGAGGTCGACATGACCCGATCCATGGCCCTGCGAAAGCAGTACAAGGACGCGTTCGCCGAGAAGTACGGCGTCGGTCTCGGCTTCATGAGCTTCTTCGTCAAGGCCGCGATCCACGCCCTGCGGTCGCAGCCGATCGTCAACGCCTCGATCCACGGTGACGAGATCGAGTACCACGACTACATGGACGTCGGGGTCGCGGTCGGCACCGACAAGGGACTGGTCGTCCCGGTGCTTCGCAACGCCGAGGCGATGTCGTTCGCGGAGATCGAGGCCCGCATCAAGGACTTCGCGATCCGCGCCCGCGCCGGCAAGCTCTCGGTCGAAGAGATGACCGGCGGCACCTTCACGGTGTCCAACGGCGGGGTCTACGGGTCGATGATGTCGACGCCGATCCTCAATCCGCCGCAGACCGGCATCCTCGGAATGCACGCGATCAAGAAGCGGGCGGTCGAGAATCCGGACGATCCCGGCTCGATCGTGCTGAGGCCGATGATGTACATCGCGATGAGCTACGACCATCGCATCATCGACGGCACCGAAGCGGTCACGTTCCTCAAGACGATCAAGGAAGCGGTCGAATCGCCCGAACGCATCCTGCTGGATCTCTAGGCCTGACGGCACAAATCGCCTGTGGCATCGTTCGACCACATGAAATCCCCTAGGGATCCGAATTGAACTTTTCGCAAGCCCTCCTCGTGGACCCCTTTCGGACGATCCGGTTCTCCCGACGAATCGCGAGAGCAAACGCAGAGGTTCGGGCCGCGAACCGTCTCACCATCGGCCCCATCATCGCCTACGGCCACCCCAAGACCGCGACCACCTCGACCCAGGCCGCGCTGCGGGACGTCTCCGGCGTTGGGGCGTTCCACGCGCACGTCCTTCGTTCCAAGCACTTCACGTGGCGACGGAACAATCTCGTTCCACCGTGTCCCAGCGGCGTCTGTCCCGAGGATTCGCCTCATCAATGGGCGCTCGCGCGGGCGATGGCCGGAACCCGGTCGGTTCGCCTCATCACCCTCGTGCGCGATCCCGTCGCCGTACAGGTCTCCTGGTTCTTCTTCGGACTGCAGCGCTGGCTCAAGTCCCGCCGGAAGATCGAGGCGGACTCGATCAAACCGGATCAGCTTCGAGACGTGTTCTTCGATCACTTTCCACGCGAAGGCGTGCTGAACTGGTTCCAGGAGGAGTGGTGCCACCTGACCGGCGTGCCCCTCGAGGATCTCGACCGGGTCCGCGAGGACGGCTTCGCGGCGGTCGACTTCGGGCCGCACCACGCCTGCATCATGCACGCCCACGCGAGCGACGAGGACAAGCAGGCGTGGCTCGAAGACTGGCTCGGGCTTCCCACGGGCAGCGTGCGATTCCCACGGACCAACGTCGCGAGACCACGGTCGGACGAGGCGAGCCGGACGATCATGGCCGCGGTCGGCGCCGACCGCGAGCTTCTCGACCGAGCCTACGGATCGGACTACGCGCGGACGTTCTTCAGACCGGACACCATCGACGCTTGGCGTGCCCGCTGGGAGAAGCACGCGTGTGAACTCTGATCGACCGGACGACGAGGTCTCGCCACCACGAATCGGTGTCCTACCCAGTGGCTGGTACAAGGTCCGCTGGAGGCCCCCCTCGCGTCGGACGGTGCGGATCGCCACCGCGATCGCCGTTCTGGCGATCTTCGGGCTGATCCTGGCCTGGACCTTCCGAGCCCCGTTGTTCAGCCCGTCGATCATCGCATTCATCGGTCTCCTCCTGGGCGTCGTGCTCCCGATCGTGACCGCGATAGCATTCGGAGAGATAAGCCAGTCGGCTTCTCGACCCTGCCGCGCCCCCCTCGACATCCCGGACGAGTGCAGGATCGCGAAGCTTCCCGCATGGAGTCCGCACCAGGATCGCGCTTCGGTGCGGAAGATCCGGGACTCGTTCATCCTCCCGTCCCGACCGCTCGCAGGTCGAATCGCGATCGTGCACGAATCGATCGCCGCCATCGTGGATCTCGATCCCGACGATCGCCTGCTCGAGGAGGAACCCCTCACCCAGGGAGGCGAGGTGCTCTGGCCGGTGCTGATCTCCGTCCTCTCCATCGCACCGATGATCGGGATCGGCATCCTCGCCGCGGCCATCGGCGCATCCACCTGGACCTTCCTGCCCTTCCTGGTCATCG
>PKCT01000053.1 GCA_002862325.1 Phycisphaerae bacterium | reverse complement strand
GGAGCTCCCCTCGACGATCATGGTCATCGGCGACAAGGTCGCCCGATTCGCTCGGGAGCTCGACACCCACGAACATCGTCTGGATCTCGGGCGGGCGTGGCACGATCTCACCGGGCTGCCGTTCGTCTTCGCGTCGTGGTTCCGTGTCGCCGATCCGACGCCGGAGGACCGCACGCGGCTCGATCGGTTGGCGGACCTCGTCGACCACGCTCGTCGACGCAACCACGATCTCGTCCCGACCCTGGCGCGGCGCGAGGCCGAGAAGCACGGCTGGGCGGTCGATGAAGCGGTGCACTATCTCGGGACCCTGCTTCGCTACGACTTCGACGACGCGTCGGTCGAGGCGATCGAACGCTTCTTCATCCTCGCGGCGAAGCACGGCGTCATCGAAGAGCGAAGGCCGCTGCGGATCGCGACCCCGACTCCGGTGGCCGCGACCGCATGACCGCAAGTGAGGCAGGATGGCCGCGCCTCCTGCGGCGGCAGTTCGAATTCGTCGATCTCCGCATCGGACTGGTGCGACTCCAGAATCTCGAGACCCTGCTTCGCGACGTGCTCCCGTCGCGGTCGTATCCGATCGAATGGGTGATCTACCGGATGACCGGCATCGACTCGGCGTCGGAGGGCGCACCGACGTCGGTCGAGGGCGAGGCGCTCCTGCCCGAACTGGTCGCCTTGATCGAGGACATGTCGCGAACCCTCGGTCCGCTCCCCTTCGATCCATCTCGCGACCTCTCGGTGGACGAGTCCGCACGTCGGCTTGGAGTCTCCTCGCGGACGCTTCGACGATGGCGTCCCCGGGGGTTGCCGGTGCTGCGGTTCGAGGGAGGTGCGGGTGGGCCTCGGGTCGGGATTCGTCGCGATCAACTGGCGTGGTTCACCGAGATCCATCGTCCCCAGGTCGAGCGCGCCCGACGGCATCGCGTCGTCGACCCGGCGGAGGCGGAGACGATTCGCCGTCGCTTCTCCGAAGGTCGTGCGGACGGGCTCGGGGAGTCGGAGGCGATTCGCGCGGTTGCTCGCGCCTCGAAACGAAGCGACTCGACCGTCCGTCGGCTGGCCGGGCTCGATCGGCGGAAGGACGCCGTGCTCACCGGTCGGACCGCGCAAGACCGGCGAAGGCGCCTGATCGTTCGTGGCTTCGATCGCGCGATCTCGATCGAGGAGATGGGGATTCGCGTCGAGCGGAATCCGCGATCCGTGCACCGGATCGTGCTCGAGGGACGGCGCGATCGTCTGCGCGCACTCCCGGAGGCGATCGTGGTTCCGGCGGGGGTGGAACGGACCGATGCGGGACGGGTCTTCGGTGTCGCGGGGCAGCTCGATCTTCGATGCCGGAACGAGGCCCGCGGGACACTCGAAGCCTGGCTTGCAGATGTCCGAACCGAGCGAGGGACCGACTCGGAGTCGGCTCGTCAGTGGATGGCGGCGATGCACTTCGCGCTCTGGCGAGCCAGACGCCACGCGGAGGAGATGCTGGTCGCGGACCGATCGCCGACCGTCGATCGCGTGGACGCCGTCGAATCGGATCTCAGATGGTGGGCGCTTCTCCGGGAGCGATCGGTCCGGTCCGGGCTCGCCAGTGGGCTTCAGCGTCTCGAGCAGTCGCTCGGTCGGGAGATCGAGGCCCTGCCGATCCCTCGCATCCGCGAGCTTCTCGATCGTCTCATCGTCACGACGGCGGCAGTGGTCGACGGCTTCGATCCCGAACGACGGGTCCTCGATCACACGCTCGAGCGCGCGTGCGCTCTCGCGGCGTCGAGGATGATGGCGACGGTCGATCCCGTCGTCATCGCAAGCACCGCGAGAGCGCGGGTCGATCTGGGGGCGGTCCCGGCTCCGGACCTCCTCGGCCCGACTCCGGCGTCGGTGCGGGTCCTGCTCGGCGTGGAACGCTGGTGGCGACGCGTCGGAGGGCTTCTGGAGGGAACGCGGGGATTCGAGGTGGCGAAGGTTCGATACGGGCTCGAGGACCGGGGGCGACCTCGGTCGTGGCGGGAGACGGCGGCGGTGATCGGTCGTCCCGCGTCCCATCTGCGGGCCGACGCCCTCGCGTTCGAGCGGGCCTTGCGGCTTCATGCGATCGCCGGCTCGTCGTAGACACGACGAGCCGGCGGGAATGGCGGTTGGTACGCGGAATCAGCGCTTCGAGAACTGGAAGCGTCGGCGGGCACCGGCCTGGCCGTACTTCTTCCGCTCGACCTTCCGGGCGTCCCGAGTCAGGTAGCCATGCTCGCGAAGATTCGACTCCAGTCCGGGGTCGAATTCGCGGAGGGCTCGTCCGAGGCCGAGCACGATCGCGCCCGCCTGGCCCATGAAGCCGCCGCCGTCGCAGTTCACGTAGACGTCGACCTTGCCGACCGTGTCGGTGTTCTTCATCACATTGGTGATGGAATCCCGGTCGCGGGTCTCGGTGAAGTACTCCTCGAGCGGACGGGTCCGTTTGCGGCCGCGGATGTGGAACTGGCCGGAGCCGGCCTTGAGCCGCACCCGCGCGACCGCGGTCTTCCGTCTTCCCGTGCCTCGGAACCAGCCATGGGCGTCGGGGCCGCGGCTCTCGTGGACCGGTGCAGCTTCGGTCGCCATCTCGGTGGCGGTGCTGGTGAGATCGCCGAGCGTCACCTCGGGGGTGGGGGGCGTGGTCTCGGTGGCGGCGTGGTCTTCGGTCATCGGAGGACGGTTCCGTGTGTGGTGATTCAGGCGAGTTCGAGCGTGGAGGGCTGCTGGGCCTGGTGCGGATGCTCGGCGCCCGCGTAGACCTTGAGACGAGTTTCGATCTGTCGGCCGAGTCGGCCGCTGGGAAGCATCCGCACGATCGCCTCGCGGACGACGCGGCAGGGATCCTTCTCGAGGACGGTTCCGTACGACTCGGTCTTCTGGCCGCCGGGATAACCGCTGTATCGCTTGAGCATCTTGTGCTCGAGCTTCTTGCCGGTCATGACGATCTTCGCCGCGTTGGTCACGATGACGAAGTCGCCGCTCAGCACGTGCGGCGTGTAGGTGGGGCGGTGCTTGCCCATGAGAACGGTCGCGACTTCGGTTGCGAACCGACCGAGGATCCTGCCTTCGGCATCGAGATGGTGCCATTCGGCTTGGATTTCACCGGGCTTCGCGTGGTACGTCTGACGGGGCATGTGAGCAACCGTGTCCAGAGGACGAAGGAGGTAGAATGACCGCACGCTTCCCTCGAAGGCGTGCGATTTCGGGACGAATCGCCCAGAATAGTCTTCATCTCGTATCTGTCAAGCGGCCACGGGGGCCTCCTCCCGACCGCTCCGAGCACGCTGGACGGTGGACAAGGCCATGAACGAGCGCGACTTACAGGACGTTGAATCCCCCTCGGGGCCGGTCCGCCCTCGATGGGGGGGGCTCGGCATCACCTTCTCCTGGCTCGTCATTCTCGCCACGATCGTCCTGGTCGTCTTCGGGGCGGCCCTCCTGGCTTCGGACGGACCAGAGACCGGCACGCCCCGCATCGGGGTACAGCAGGAGCTGATGGGCCAACTCGTCGTCGGCTTCTCGCAGGTGGATCCCGCCTACGCGAAGCAGAACGCGGCGGCACTCGAAAAGGGCTCTCCCCTCGACCAGGTCGCGTACGCGATCCTGATCGCGGCGATCGACGGTCCCGATGCGGGCGACCAGGCTCTTCCCGTGATCGGTGCGGCGGACGATCCTTTGGTTGAGGAGTCGGTCCCACTCGTTCGCAAGGCCTTCGCTGCGATGCGCGACGCGGCCGAGGAGAGTCCGACCGCCACCTCGCGTCTCACCGAGTTCGACCGGGAATCGCTGGTCGAGGAACTCGGATGGTTCGGCGAGCTCGCATCGGCCCTCTCGGATCCACCGGCGCTGCGGCGGATCCAGGAATCGGCGTTGGTGACGATGGCGATCCTCTTCGCCTTCGTCGGCGGCATGATCGTCGTCGGTGGTCTGGGATTCATCGGACTCGTCGTCCTTATCGTCATGATGGCCTCTGGCAATCGGTCGTGGCGGGTGTTGCCGACGACGTCGCACGCCGTCTACGCGGAGACGTTCGCGATCTGGCTGGTCGGCTTCTCCCTGGCCGGGCTCGCGGCCGCCGCTGTCGCCCCCGAAGACTTCAGGTTCGCAGCCGGCTTTCTGGTGTTCCTCGGCAGCCTGATCGTTCTGATCTGGCCGGTGCTCCGCGGCGTTCCCTGGTCCCAGGTTCGGGCCGACATCGGACTCACCAGATTCTCGATGCTCGACATTCCCTGCGGGTTCGCGACCTACGCGATGAGTCTTCCCTTCCTCGGCGTCGGGGTGATGATCACCCTGTTTCTCCAGCTCGTGGTCACGGCCGCGGACGTCGACGTGTCGCCGCCGAGCCATCCGGCGCAGGATGCCATGTCCGGAGCGAGCGGCATGCTGCTCGTCCAGCTGTTCCTCGTTGCGGTGGTCGCGGCGCCTCTCGTCGAGGAGATTCTCTTCCGCGGCGTCCTCTACGCGCACCTGCGCGGGGCGACGCGGACCTGGCAGCGATTCTTCTCGATCGCGTTCGCGGCGGTCGTCTCGGCTGCGGTGTTCGCGATCATCCATCCCCAGGGGCCGATCTTCGCGCCCGTGCTCGCCGGCCTCGCGGTCGGCTTCTGCGTCGGCCGCGAGTGGCGGGGCTCGATCTACGCGTCGATCGTCGCCCACGCGGTCAACAACGCGATCGTCCTGAGCCTCAGCGTGCTGCTCATGGGTTGAATCCGCGCATCCGAGCGAATGTGCGCCGTGCTTCGGCGGGGCATTGGTAGCATCGGGGCTGAATTCCGATCCCTCAGCCGTGGAGTCGTCGGCGTGCACGTCTCTTGGAATCGTTCCAGACATCTTTTGATCGCGTGGTTGTCGGTCTGCGTCGTCCTGGCTCCAGCCGCCGCGGAGGAGACCGCGGAGGACTTCTTCGACCGTCTCCAGCAGCGTTACCTCGAGCTCGAGCGGTTCGCCGAGGAAGTGCGGGTGCTCCAGGTGGTGGAGGACGAGGCCACCGATGCGGAACCGATCACCACCCGGACCAGGATCCGGATCGAGGTCGACGGCGAGTTGTGCCGACTCCAGCGTCCGACCGTCGCCCCGCGATTGGTCGATGTGTCGGTCGACGATGCCGATGCGCCGACCGAAGCGGATCTGCAACTGCTTCCGCATCTGCGGCTCCGCTTCGACGACGACCCGCTCGCCGAACCCGGCGTCGCGGACACGGAGCAGCCCGGCAGGAAGTAGGCGCCCTTGGGCCGGTCGTCGCCGTCGGCGAAGTAGTAGAGGCAGCTGCCCGAGAGGACGAAGTGGCGCCGGCGCAGGCGGCC
>PKCT01000054.1 GCA_002862325.1 Phycisphaerae bacterium | reverse complement strand
ACCTCGTGAACCGAACGCTGCGCATCGAGGGACATCGTCGGGGCCTCCACGAGATCACCGGATCGATCGCGGACGTCGTGCGGGACGCGGCGATGGAAGAGGCGATCTGCACGGTCTTCGTGCGCCACACCTCCGCCGGCCTGTGCATCCAGGAGAACGCCGACCCATCCGCGCGACGGGACATGGAGGCGTGGCTCGATCGAATCGCGCCCGAACACGAGCCCTGGTACACCCACGTCGACGAAGGGCCGGACGACATGCCGAGCCATCTGAAGGCGATCCTGACCGGGAGCGGCCTGACGATTCCGGTGGTCGAAGGCCGTCTCGCCCTCGGGACCTGGCAGGGCATCTACCTCTGCGAATTTCGCGATCACCCCGGCGTGCGGAACGTCGTCGTGCTCGTCCGCTGATCCTCGACCGACTACAGTCCCGTCATGAACGACCTCGTCGCCCTCGATTTCGATGCCGGCACCGCCACCATCACGCTCGCGGACCAGAATCGACGCAATGCGCTGTCGACGGTCATGTTCGATGCGCTCGAAGCCGCGATCGCGACCGTGGAGACGAACGATGCGACCAAAGTGCTGCGACTCCGCGCGGAGGGATCCGCGTTCTGCGCTGGCTTCGATCTGAGGGCGATGGCGGAAGAGGGAATGCTTCCCGAGTTCCTGAATCGCCTCGGGGGACTCTGCCGCCGACTTCGCGAACTTCATGCCGTCGTCGTGATGGAGGTCCAGGGACCGGCGATCGCCGGCGGTTGCGCACTCGTCTCCGCGGGAGACATCGTGCACGCAAGCCCCGACGCGACGTTCGGCTATCCGGTGCATCGCCTGGGCATCTCGCCGGCGGTGAGCCTCCCCACCCTCATGGGTGGGGCGGGCTTCGGAGCCGCTCGACGCCTCGCGCTCTCCGGGCAGCTCGTGGATGCCCGGACCGCCCGACACCTGGGTCTCGTACACAGGCTCGCGTCCGACCGCGAGGCCCTCGCGCTCGCGGTCGACGAGTCGTGTCGGCGACTGGCGAGCTTCGATGCGACCTGCGTTCGGGAGACCAAGCGCTACCTGAACCACCTCGATCTCACGGATCGGGAGGAAGGATTCGATTCCACGCTCGATGCCAGCGTGAAGACCGCTCGTCTGCCGGAGGCGGATCGAAGACTTCGCGCCGCCTACGATTCGATGCGAGCTCGCACGGGACGATGACGCAACGCCGGCGATCGCGAAATCCGTTCCGCTTGCTGCGTGATCGTCTTGCGGAGATCGAGCGGAATTCCGCGACCCGTCCCGGAGGCCGGTGGAGGCGAGCGAACGAATACGCCCTTCTGTTCTCGCTGCCGGTCGCGATCGTTCTCGGCTACCTGTTCGACGACCTGGACGTGACGGTCGAACGCGAACAGAACGTGATGTTCCGGATCGGTCGAGAAGGGATCGATGGCCCGGTGATCGTCGTGCGCCACGACCCCGAGTACGACCAGCAGCCGTGGGCGATGACCCTGCCGCTCGGCACGGTGATGGTGGAGACGCGTCTGATCCGACGCGGCTGGCCGGTCGCGAGCGTGGTCGAACGACCGGCACCCCGACTCGTGATGACGTTGATCCTGGCGCCCGATCGTCGGATCGCCCTCGCCGACCGGGCGGGCGTGGTCGCCATCGAGTCCGAGACCGGCGTATCCCTGGACGGTGTTCGCGAAGCGGTCATCGACACGCTCGAAGGTGCGACCTCGCTGGCGAACCTGGCGTCGGCCATCCGAAGGAACGAAACGACGACCACGAGATCCTGGGGAGCGTCGATCGCCGCCGGCGGCGCGACCTGGCTCCTCCTGTTCGTCGTCTCGACCATCGCCATCAGAACCGCCCAGCTGACCGCCTGGATGCACGCCAGGCTGCGACGCCGAAGAGTCGTTCGCCGTCTCCGGGCGGGACGGTGTCCGGACTGCCTCTACGACCTTCACCTCGAACGCTTCCCGAAGAGATGTCCGGAATGCGGACGACGAATCTGGAGCTGACCGGCTTGCCAGCGGGATGCCGACCGGATCCAATGAGGGCATGACCACCATTCAACTCGACACGGAACTCGTCACCCTCGACATCGAGGATTCGATCGCGACCCTGACTCTGAATCGTCCGGACGCCCGAAATGCGCTCTCGCTCGACATGATCGCGGCGATGGAAACGGCGCTGGCGCACGTCGAGTCGGTCGCGGCGGAGGTTCAGGTCGTGATCCTCGCCGGCACCGGCAAGTCCTTCTGCGCGGGCATGGACCTGAAGGCGGTGCAGGACGATCCGATCCTGATGGGCGACATGCTCCGACGGCTTGCCGCCGTGAGCCGACGCATTCGCCGTCTGGAGATGCCGACCATCGCCCGCGTGCAGGGGGCCGCGATCGGCGGTGGTTGCGGACTCATGGTGGTCTGCGACTTCTCGTTCTCGCACGCCGACGCCAAACTGGGGTACCCGGAAGTCGACCTCGGCATCTGTCCAGCGGTGGTAGCGCCGTTCCTGGTGAAGCGAATCGGCGCCGGCCCAGCCCGGGCCATGCTCCTCGCCGGCGGCACGATGAGTGGAACGGACGGATACGACGCCGGCCTCGCGACCCATCTCGTCGCGATGGAGGACCTGGAGACGGAGACCCTGCACTTCGCAGGCAAGCTCGCGAAGGGTGGCGCCGAAGCGATGCGGGCCACCAAGCGATGGCTCAACGAACTGGATGGGTCGCTCGACGACGAGCAGCTTTCCAAGGGGGCTGAAATCTCAGCCGAGCTCATCCAGACCGACGAAGCGCAAGCTCGACTGCGCACCCTCTTCCAGCGATAGTCGCCCGACCGACGCCGGGCCGGTGGATCTCGCACGATTCATCCACGAATCGATTGTGGACGCGCTCAGCGACGTCGCCTTCTCACCAGGAAAAGGGCGCCGAGCACCGAGCCGGCGATCGGTCCGGGGACCACTGCACCCGGAAAGGACCTCGAGACCACATTGCTCGACTGTTGGACGATCTGGTCCGGAGCGTCGAACTTCCAACCGAGAGAGCCGGTGAAGCTGAACGTGTTTCCCGCGACATCCGCCTGGTCGATGACGAATCTGCCGAGGAAGATCCGTGAATCAAGCAGTCCCTGGTCGTTGGTCGGATCCGGGTTGTACCAGCCGGCGTTGTCGGAAATCTGTTCGCCGACCGTGCCGTCGAAGTTCGGATCGAGATACGCGACGAAGGGGTCGTTACCGTCGCTCCCCCCCATGGTGACGAAGCTGTCGATCGCGTTCATGCCACCCAGCGACTGTCTGGAGAACGATGCTTCCCATCGTCCGGAGCCGCTGGCGTCGTTGTGCACGAATCCGCCTCGGTTCAGGGAGACGCTGACGTTGAAGACGTTCAGGAGTCGGATGGATGAAGCATGAGAGGAGGTCGCCCACAGATCGATGACGCCGAAGTCTCCGGAACCCATCTCGGTCTGCACCCCACCACTGGTCATGCCGTAGGTCTCGAGTTCGAACTCAAGTTCGATGACGCCGGCATGGGCGGAACCTGCCATCGCGCCAGTCGTGACCATAAACATAAACGCGTGACATCTACAGGGCGCAAGGAATGCGCGAAACATCTTCTTCATGATCAGGCACCTCTCTCGGGAACTACAACTAACTGCAAAATCGGATTTTAGGTCGCAAACGGCAAGGCATGATAACCGAGGACGCTCCGAGTACCAACTGGTTTCGGGGCGAGTACCGAATCTTCCTCCGATGACGTCGGGGCCACATTGCTGCATCGGATAGAACCGGCTGTCGAAACCGAAGTTAAGGGTGGGTCCGATGCCTCGACAGGCCACCCGCGGATGCCGAACCGGATGGCCCTCACCATGGCCTTGATCCCCCGCGACGCCCCCGAAAGGGGAATCGGAACGGCTTGCTGGGTACGATGGGACTCCCGGAAAGAGCTCCGATCGCAGCATCCGAAGCCTCGATCTCCCCACACGATTCACCGCATCCATCACACAGAAGCCAGATGACCGACGACACGACTCCACTTCCCACCACGCGCGATGACGACGGCATCGTCACCCTTACGCTCACGCCGAATCCGAACCAGACTCGGGGAGGCGTGGTCGTCCTCGACTCTTGGCTCCTGGATTCGATCGATGCGTCGATCGACGCCATCTTCGATGGACCGGATCCAACCGGCCTGATTCTTTCCAGCCAAAGTGAGCGGGTCTTCGTCGCAGGTGCCGATCTTGCGGAAATCGACGCGCTCGACGATGAAGCGCTGCTCGCCTATCTGATTCGCGGCGCGGAGGTCTACCAACGCATCGCCGCCATGCCATGTCCATCGATCGCCACCATCAATGGAGCCTGTCTCGGGGGCGGACTCGAAATCGCGCTGCACTGCGATGTCCTGATCGGCAGTCTGGTCGGTCCGGATGAGAAGCCGTGGCGGATCGGACTCCCAGAAGCCGGTCTCGGACTCTGCCCGGGCTGGGGCGGCACGCAGATGCTTCCGGCGCGGATCGACCCGACGGTGGCGATTCCCGCCACCTGCACGGGCCGGACCTTCAAGTCGAACGACGCCCCCGATGGCCTGTTCGAGAACATCGTGCCGAAGCGAGAGCTCGCATCCGCGGCCACGGCGTGGATCAAGAGTCATCCGGAGGCCCATACGGACCGTCGTGGAAGAGCCACCCCCCTGGCGATCGACGACCGCAACCGAAGTGCGATCTCCGACGGGCTCGAATCCGTCCGCGATCAACTCGACGATTCCCCCTCGACCAGAGCCGTCGTGGAATGCCTCGAGGTCGGCGTGGAGCATGGCTGGATGGCCGCGATCGCTGCGGAGCGACGCCTCCTCACCGATCTCAGACACACCCCCGAAGCCAGAGAGAAACTCGAGCAATTTCTCGCCCGAGCCTGATTGTCCATCAACACGTCCCGGGTTCGAAGCGACCGCCGCTCGACCCACCACCGACCGAACCACTGGAGTGAAGCCGACATGTCCGGACCCGATCTCGCGAAGGATCTCAAGAACGTCTCGGAAAAGGATCGGAAGCAGATCGAACAGGCCCAGGAGATGATGGGCCCCGATCCCGAGACCATGGGTTTCGTGAAGAACCTCTTCTGGGGCAAGAAGCGCTGGCCGCGGACCAAGCTGCGCGAGGTCATCGCCGTCAACCAGGACGCCCTCGGCGCGCAGGCGACGGATGTCGTCGAGTGGCTGGGCGGCTTGGAAGCGGTCATGCTCGCCGACCCGTCTTAAAGCTTCCGCGGCGTTCCGCACCCCCCCCCCCCCCCCCCCCCCCCCCCCCCCCCCCCCCCCCCCCCCC
>PKCT01000029.1 GCA_002862325.1 Phycisphaerae bacterium | reverse complement strand
TCACGAACATGCCGCCGCCGGCGATGATCGCCGGGTCGAAGTCGTCGGAGCCGGCGAAACCTCGATAGAGCTTGATGTTTCGAATGATGGTGTCGGGTCCCTCGTTTGAGACGCACCGCACCAGAGAGGTCGTGATGCCGGTCCCTTCGATGATCGTCGCCTCCGGACCGTTGACCGATTCGAGCGTGATGGCCTTGCCGGAGAGATCGATGGCCTCGTTGTAGGTGCCGTCGTCGACCAGGACCGTATCACCGGTCGTGGCCGCATCGATCGCGGCTTGGATGGTCGCGTAGTCCGACGGGACCGCAAGGATGTCGGCGGCGACGCCGCAGGCGATGGTGAGAGCGAGGGATGAGGCGAGGGTGGTGGCGTGGTGCATCGAGGGTTCTCTGGCAAGGCTTGGTTGATCACCCGGAGTCGGGTCTCTCGATCCTAGCGATGGAGACTCGAATCACAAGAGATATGGGACGGTTCCGAGGGCGTTCTTCTCTAGCGGTTGGCGGCGGCCGCCACCTTCAGGGGCCGACGGGGCCCCACTTCCCGAGGAGGATGCCAATGTCGGCGGCGTCGACGACGCCGTCGCCGTTGAGGTCGGCACTGGGTTCTTCCGGCTCCACGGGTGCCGGCTCCTCCCCGATCTCGATCGGGAGCCCGACGTTCTCATAGGCCCACTTGGTGATCTGGAGGCCGGTCTTCCCGGTGTAGTCCAGTTGCATCCAACCGAAGATCGGGCGTCCGGAGATCTCGGTCTCGAAGCCGACGTAGAACCGTCGCTTCTCGCCGCAGTTGCCGAAGCTGCTGCCGGATCCGCCACTGCAGTCGTTCGAGTAGGAGCTCGAGGAGTAGCAGATGTTCCCGTAGACGCTGCAACCAGCGATGTTCGCGTCGACGTCGTCGCCCAACTCACCGGTGTCGGCGGCCTGGGCGTTCACGCCGCAGTTCGCGGAGAACCACTGCGCGAACTGCTGGCTGTTGAACGAGAACTGCGCGTAGTTCGTGCAGAACTGGGTTCCTCCGCCGCCATAGGTGGTGTAGTAGGTGCTGTAACCGCAGCACTGGCTGCCCATGGAACTCCCCATGAAGTTCGAGAACGACTGGTGCACGAACTCGATGTCGAAATTCAAGCATCCGTCCATGAAGTTGATGGTCGTCGTTTCACCGAGTGGGACAGAAATCGGACCGGTGTCGACGAGTACGACGTCGCCCTGGGCGACGGCCGAGATCGCGCCGGCCGCGAGGCCGTATTTCACAAGTCGGTTTTGAAGCGTGTTTGGATTCGTCATCGTCTCACTCCCGTGGTTCGAGGCTGGACTCATGGATGGGGCGGAGCTCGCCCCATCGTACTGGTGGAGTACTCCAAATCCGACGCTTTGTGACACCGAATGCGCCAAAACGTGCTGCAGCAATGGTTTACACCAGTCGCTTCACGTCCGAATGACGTGGCCGCCCACCGCCCTCCACCTGCCTTCGTCGAGGGAGCCCCTCCTCTGGGATGCGAATCCGGCGATCGCCATCGCGCTTCCGTCGTGGTTGTGGCATCCTGATGCTCAGGTCCCGATCCGTACAGCCGACTCGCGGATCGCAGAACGCCAGTTCCCGAGCAGGATTTCCATGTCGGCGGCGGCGACGACTCCGTATCAGTCGAATCGCGGAGGTGCGAAACCGTCGCGGTAGTCGCGTCCGACGATCGTGGCCGTCGCCACTTCGTGGTTGGTGAACGCGTTCTTCGATCGATCCCACGCCAGTTCGACGTTGGGGTAGCGGCAGGCCTTGACGGCGAGCAGCGCCGGTTCGGTGATCCGCACACCCTCCTGGAACGGCGTCCGCAGCTCGGTCTTCACGCCCGTGATGTTGTCGACCCAGGCATGCCAGTGGTTGAGTTCGGGGTATTCGGGAAGCCCTGGCATCTCGAGTCCGGGGGTCATGACGCCATCGCGCCAGACCTCGACCTTCCCGCCCGCGGTCAGGGTCAGGACGCCACCTTCGCAAACGAGCACGGTCGAGTTCTTGTCGGGCCACGCCCCCGCCGGGAGCCCCAGGGCGGCGCGTGAGGGGGTCTGTCCGCTGTCGCTGTAGTGGATCGGGAAGGTTCGATTCGCGAAGCGCGGCGAATCGACGGCATAGGTCGTCGTGGTGTGGCACGGATGGGTGTGGAAGGTGCCCGAGGGCGCCGGGGCGTGGGCCTTCACGGCGATCGGCGACTGCAGCTCCGGGAATCCGAACAGCACGACATCGAGGACGTGGACGCCCCAGTCGCCGAGTCCGCCGGTGCCGTAGTCCCACCACGAACGCCATTTGATCGGAACCATGAGCTCGCGATACGGCGTCTCCTGGCAAGGGCCGAGCCAGAGGTCGTAGTCGATCGTCTCCGGCGGAGTCGTCGGTTCGGAGACGACGTGGTCGTAGTTGAAGTAGGAGTTGCGTCCGGGAGAGCCGGTCCACGCGTAGGCGGCGATCGCGGGCCCGAGGGTCCCCGACTGGAGGATGTCGACCGCGGCGCGACGGCCCGGGTAGACCATGCGCTGGTTGCCGACCTGGGTCACGAGTTCGCGCTTCGCCGCGACCGCCCGGTCGATCATCGAGAGCTCTTCGAGCTGATGGACGAGCGGCTTCTGGCCGTAGACGTGCTTGCCGTTGGCCATCGCGGTCAGCATGATCGGGGCGTGGGTGTGGTCCGGCGTCGAGACGATGACGGCGTCGAAACGATCGCCGTAGCGGTCGAACGCTTCGCGATAGTCCTTGCAGGTGAACGCGTCCGGATGCCGTTCGGCCGCCTTGTCCAGCGCCGTCTGGTCCACGTCGCAGAGGCCCGTGATCTCGGCGGCCGGATGCATGGCGACGTACTTGCGGTCGGCGCTGCCGATGGTCCCGACCGTACCGATGCTCAGGACGTTGACCCGGCTGTTGGCGGCGATCCGGCCGAAGCCTCGCTGGGCGATGGCCGCGGTGCCGATGCTCGCGACTCCGGCGGTCTGGATGAATTGACGTCGATTGAACGGTGTCGGCATCTACTGCGTTCCCCTTCGGGGTGGCCCCGCGGTGTTCCGGAATGCTCGGGGGCCAGAATACGCGAACGCAGTGCATTCATGCCAGAAGTTCCCGTCGGAACGGGCATCGATGGAATTCACGCGAGGTCTCGTGGAGGGTGGGCTCCTCGGTTCTTCGGCCCGACTTCAGGGGCAGGTGCCCCATCGCCCCAGAAGCTGTCCGAGGTCGGTCGCGTCCACGTCTCGATCGTGGTCGAAATCACCGTTGCAACCGAAATGGCAGGTACCGAAACGTCCGAGGAGGAGGCCCAGGTCCGTCGCGTTCACGAGCCCGTCGCCGTCGAGGTCGGCCGGGCACTGGTGTTCCACGCCGCCCGCGGATCCGTCCATGAACTGGCCGAGCCGTCGAGTCACGAACTCGCTGTACCGGATGGCACGTTCGTCGAGCAGGCCCGCGATCTCAACGCTCCCGAGATTGACGTTCTCCAGGCGGCTGGCGACTGCGTAGAACTCCGGCGCCGAATAGAGCCGGGCAAGGAGCTTCATGAACGGCGTCGGTAGGTTGCTGCCGGCAAGCAATCCTGCCGCGATTTCGTCACGTGGTCCGCATGTGATGACCTGGGCGTCGAAGTCGTGAGGTGCCGTGAAGAACGCGTCCCAGATGCCGAACTTCATTTGATGGAATCGATCGGGAAGAACCGCACCGGTGCCCGCGTCCGCCGCGGACGGTCGATGGGCCGCGGTCTGGTACCCATCCGGCATCCGATCGCAGTCCACGGTCCATTGCCAGGCTAGGTAGTCCAGGAGGACGTCGATGGGTTGGTTCGGGTTTACGATGCCGCCGGGCCGCGGTCCCTTCGCCTCCAACGCGGTGTAGAAATCTTCGCTCATGAGGTGGGATTGCTTCCACGCGGCGAGAGCGTTGGGGTCGGCGGTCCCGTCGCACGAGACCTGGCCCACCAGGCCGTTCTCGCAGACGCTTTCCAAGGGATGCTTCTGATTCGCGTACACCGTGGGGGTGGAGACGACCCACTGTTGCGGCTGGCCGATGAACATGCGATCCCAGAGGCCGGCCCATCCGGCCGTCGACGGTCCGCCGTGCTTGAGCACCAGGTAGTTCCAATTCTGGAGCGATTCGCGGTTTCCCGTGGTGAAATGCGTGAGTTCGGGGTGCGATGCGACATTGGTGAGGTTCGGATAGAAGGTCACGAATCCGAAGTCGGCGTTGATGCCGTTCGGATCCACCCATTTCCAGGAGTTCATGCGCGGATCACGAGCTGCGGTCAGCTCGAAATACTTGTCCGCCACCTTGTAGTTGGGGCTCGTGGCCCCCTCGCCGAGGCGGCCGCACCACGGGGAATAGATGTGAGGCCCGCCGTTGTACCACCCGATCGGACTCTGGGGGTACGCGGTGCGAACCAGGTCGGTCACCCGTCTGAGGGCGTGAATGACGTTCGCTTCGCAGGTCGCCCACGCCGCGTTGTAGACACCCGTCTGGTAGGGATTGCCGTGGACCCATGCAGCGGGATTGCCCTGGGCTTCGACGACCGCCAGAGCCCAATCCGCGTAACTCAGGGCGACGTCGACGCCCTGGTCTTCGAGATCGATCGCGATCGGATCCCCATCCCGGTGCTGGACGAGGTGGAGGGTTTCGAGGATCCAGCTCGCTACGAACGTCGCATACGCGTCGGCCCGTTCGAGCGTGTCGAGGATGTTCCCGGGGTGGTTTGGTGCGACCCAGCCCGCATCCGTGAACCACTTCGGTGAGTTGAGCACCCAGGAGACCCGGCTGTACTTCTCGTGCACGACATCGTTGTAGCCGCCAGTGCCCATGCCGAGCGTCGTGATCTGGGCGAGCTTCGGATGCAGCGGTGTGGTTGTGCTGACGCGTTTGGTCCGCTCAACCGAGGGCGGCGCTTCGAGCGTGGCCATCGTCCGGGGAGGCTCGCTCCCGGCCGCAGGGAGTAGAGTCGAGAACGCGATCACGAAACAACATCCAGCAGTGGTGGTTGCCATGGCGGGTCTTTCTCCGAGGCGTACCGTGGTCAGGTTGGGGCGGGGCCGATGCGATTCTCCCACCCCCGGGCTCCCGGTGTGGTGGAAATACCCCCATTTTGAGGAAGCCGACGCGAAATCCGCATTTATGGGGTCGTCGGAGGCGAAAAACTCGAGGTCCTCGTGTGGGACTGACGCTCTCCGGGCACTTCGATCGACCCGATCTGCGACGACCCCCGCCGAGGAGGCGGGGGTCGTCGTCAGGTGGGCCATACTGGACTCGAACCAGTGACCTCTTGTGTGTCATACAAGCGCGCTAGCCA
>PKCT01000090.1 GCA_002862325.1 Phycisphaerae bacterium | reverse complement strand
AGGACCGTGATGCTCGTCGGGCGCGGCCTGCTGCCGCAGCTGGGGGATCTGCTCCAGGTCGAAGCGAACGCGGGCCCCCGCGAGTCTCGGTACCTCATGGTGGATCGGGGCGTCGACGACGTCGTCGCCCTTTCGCATGGCGCGGTCGCCGAAGCAGGGCTGCGTTCGTCAGGTACGCTCGTGGTCGATCGTTTTCGGGCGGGCGAACACGAGAAGGGGCTCGCCGTGGTGCAGGCGGGATGGGATCGCATGCTCGCATCGGGCCTCGATCGGACCTCGCGGGTGGTTGCCGTGGGGGGCGGGATCGCCTGTGACGTCGCCGGATTCATCGCGGCGACCTGGATGCGGGGGGTGAAGCTGACGCTCGTTCCGACCACCCTTCTGGCGATGGTCGATGCGGCCCTGGGTGGGAAGACGGGAATCAATCGACCGTTGCCCGATGGAGGGCTCGGCAAGAACCTCGTGGGGGCGTTCTGGCCCGCGGATCTGGTGATCTGCGACACCGATACGCTGGCGACCCTGCCGGATCGCGAACTCCGGGCGGGGTTGGCGGAGTGCATCAAGCACGGTTTGATCGAGGGGGAGGAGACGCTCGCATCGCTCGAGTCGGAACTCGATGGTGTCTTGAGTCGTGATCCCGAGGTTCTGCCCGCATTCGTCGCGAGAAGCGCCGGGGTGAAGGCCGAGGTCGTCCGCCGGGATTTTCGGGAGTCAGGGGAGCGGGCGCTTCTGAATCTCGGGCATACCTACGCCCACGCGATGGAAAGCCGGTCGAGTCTCGGGTTGCTGCATGGCGAGGCGGTGGGAATCGGCCTGGTGGCGGCGGCCGCCGCGTCGGTGGCTGCCGGCATGGCTTCGCCGGCTTTGGTCGAGCGGGTCCGTCGTCTGGTCGATCGATGTGGTCTGCCGGTGGCGTTGCCTGGCGTCACCGAGGTCGTACTTACGGAGATGCGACGCGCGATGACGCTCGACAAGAAGGTGGCGGGTGGGGTCCTCCGGCTGGTCCTGATGCGTGGGGTGGGGGCGGTCGAGGTCGTTTCCGATCCGGGGTCGGAGGTCGTCGACGCGGGGTGGGCCGCGGTCCGGACCGAGGGCTGACGCCTGTGCGGTCCCATATGTGCAGAGACCGCCGAGTTTGATCCGATACCGAAAGAGACGGACCCACGAAGAGTGGGATCCTCGCTCGTCGATACTCCCCAGCTCAGGATGCCCCCCCGACATGCGGATCATCTCGGTTCTGAATCAGAAGGGAGGTTGCGGCAAGACGACGACGTCGGTGAATCTGGCCGCGACCCTCGCGGCCCGGGGAAGACGGGTCATGCTCGTGGATCTCGATCCGCAGTCGCACTGCGCGGCGGCCTTCGGCGTGCCGGAGAAGGAGATCGAGTTCAGCACCATCGACCTCCTGCTCGATCCGCCCTCCGAGGCGATGGGGCCCTCCCGCATCGCGGCGTGCACCTGGGAGGTCGCGTTCGGGCTTCGCTTGCTTCCGAGCACGGTGCGCCTGGCTCGGGCCGAGGCGCCCGGGGGCGGTTTGATGGATGCGCCTGATCGCGATCGTCGTCTCAGCCGTGGACTCTCGGTCTTCGCCGACGCTCTGGACTACTGCTTCGTGGACTGTCCGCCCACGATCGGCATGCTGACCTTCAACGCGCTTCGGGCCGCCGATGAGATCCTCGTGCCGGTCGAGACCGGGTTTCTGGCGACCCGGGGGGCTGAGCGGCAGTGGGCGACCCTTCGGGCGATGGCCGAACGCCTCGGGCGGGCGATGCATGTCCGACTCGTGCCGAATCTCCTCCGTCCCGAGCGAGCATTGGACCGGGATCTTCTTCAGGGGCTTCGCGAGCAGTTCGGAGACGGCGTTTCTCCCCATCCCATCCGGGACCATCTGGACATTCGAGAGGCGACCGCCTTCGGTCGCGCCGTGCTTGAGCATTCGCCCGAGAGTCCGGCGGTCGAGGACTACCAGCAGTTGGCGGACTGGCTCGAGACGTCGCCGCCGACCGAAATCGCACCGCCCGAAGTCGGCGTCGGCGGTGTCGGCGGTGGCGAGTCGCCCGACGCCGTGGGGGATTCCTTCTCCAATCGAGTCGAGGTCTCCGCCCGAGCGGCCGAACTGGTTCGCCGCATGCGGCCGGATGAGGCCGCGAACTCGACCATGTCTGGACCGGTCGGTCACGCCACCGGGGGTGTGGCGCCTCCCGCCGTCGTCGGGGGCGTGCTCCGGCTCGCCCAGCCCGCGTCGATCGGACGAACAATCTCCGTCGTGGGCGATTTCAATTCCTGGACCGGTGACGGCCTTGCGCTGGTGCCCCGCCCGTATCTCGATCCATCGCATGTCGGCATCGAGATTCCGATCGCCGGTGGCACTCGATATCGATTCCTCGTGGATGGACGTCCGCTCCTGGACGCATCCAATCCCGCCGTCGTCGAGGGGCCCGATGGCCGGCCGGCCAATGTCGCGATGCCGGCCGTCGCCGATTCGGCGGGTATTCGCTAGTTCGTTCCAGCATCCACCAAGGCCGGCTAGAGACACCGGGAGACGTCACCGAATGGAGACCGCGCGAGATCACATCAGAGAGCTGACCGCCCTTTTTCTGGGGGAGGAGGATTTGGTCGGCGGTGGCCGGGCTGGAGATGGTGCCCCTGGTGAGGATGGCAGCGGAGGTGGCTGGGGAGGGGGCAGGGACGATTCGTCGGAGTCTCCCGGAAAGGCTCATGTCGGCGTGACCCTGCTGGTGTGCGGCCATCTGCCCGTGATGACCGGCCCCTGGGTGAGTCAGTACGGCGCGCAGTGTGCCGCGAGCGTTGGGCCGGTCGGTCTCGTTCGTCTCGAAGGTGGCCGATGTGCGATCGAGATCTTCGGCCTTGGCTGCGATCATCGCCGGCAACCCGGTGAGGGCCAGCTCGAGGTCGTGAAGCGACTCTCATCCACCGTGCGGCGATGGATGATCGCGATCGACGATCGCGATATCGGTGCATCGGTTCGCGCTGGCGCCGCGTCGCTTCTCGTCCTGACCTCTTCCGAACGACCTGCGGTCATACGAGCCTTCGAGCTTGCCAAGGTTGGATGGCATCGAGCGTCGTCAAAGCCGGGACTCGACGTCGGAGTCGTGGTCGCCGGGGCCGCGCCGGCCGCGGTCGAAGTCGTCGCCCAGACGCTCTTGGAAGCATCCTCGCGACATCTCGACGAGCCACTCGCGGTCCGGGACGCGGTGCCCGCCCTCGCACCGATCGAGGACTGCTCGAAGATGTTGTTCGACGAGGCGGCGAGGGCCGATGTGTCGGACGTGATCGCCGCGATCCTCGCGCAGCGGGACTCCGCGGCCGACCCGCCCTCCGACGACGTGGGCGGCGAGCCGACGCTTCGCCTAACGCCGCTCGAGGACGCCGCATCTCTCGAGCACGAGGGGTTCTACGATCATCGCCGTCGCCCCGGGCGGACGCCGGTCCGCATGGGACCTGCCCCGTCCGCGCCGAGTCTCAAGGATCGCTTCGCGCCGCGGCGTCCACCAGTGTCCCCCGAGCATCTCGAGTCGGTGTCGGACATGTCGCATCGGGCATCGGCCGAGGACGTCGGCCCGTCCGTCTGGTCGTCGCCCCCGATCGTGGATTCGCCGCCGACCCGTCCGGCATCCGGCATGGACTCGGCTCCGCCGATCTGGACTCCCAGCGCCGCCGATGACGTCTCGAGGCCGAGCTCGTCGCCCGAACCGCCGTTGGCGTCCCTCGTCGAGGGGCTGCATCCGTTGTCCTGGTCTCCGCCTCCTCGCATTCCGCTGGAGCTCGCGATCGATCAGGCGGGACGGCTGCAGCTGCTCGGCCGCGATGCGCTGTCGTGGATGGCGGCCGGCAGGGCCTGGCTGAAGGATCTGCCCGCCGAGCTGCTCATGGCCGCCGGAATCGATCCGGAGAGTCGGCATGCACCGAGCGAGCACCTCTTCACGACGCGTCCGCCGGATGTCGCACATCTCCACGGGACGGGGATTCGTCTCTATCTCCTCGACGTCGGTGGGGAATCGTGGCGGGTCTGGCCGCTCAACGACGATGGTGCGAGCGGTTCGATCTGATGCTCCGCTAGGCCGAATCGAAGGCGTCGACGGTCCCGAGCCATCGCAGCCAGTTGTCCATGCGAAAACCAGAGCGTTCCCCCTTCGACCATCCGGCTTCGGCGAGCGCTTCGTCGAGCCGATCGAGGTGTTCGAGGTTCGCGAGGTCGGTCGGGAGATCCTTGGCGGTGAAGCCGCCGTCGGCGTCCGATCCCAAGGCCAGCCGGGCTCGTCCGATCAGCCCGCTCGCATGACGCAGATGTTCGATGCAGTCGTGGATGGACGCCGTTCCGCTCGGGTTCAGGAATCGGGCGAAGAGATTGAGGCCGACGACCGCATCCCGTTCCGCAAGGGCCGCATACTGCCGATCCGAGAGGTGGCGAGGATCCTCTCGCGCGACGGCGGCGGCGTTGGAATGGGTCGCGCAGATCGGTCCCTGTGAGATCGCCAGGAGTTCGTCGAACGATTCGAGTGACAGGTGCGAGCAGTCGTGGCCGACCCCATGGTGATCCAGGGCCTGCACGAGCGATCGTCCGGCGTCCGTCAGGCTTCCGGGCGTCGCGTTGCCGCCGCTGTACCGAGAGCCGCGTCCCCAGGAAAGTCCGACCAGGCGGACACCCTGTTCGATCCACCATCCGGCTTCGTCCGGTGTGCGGATGGGATCGGCGCACTCCATCAGCAGGACGACGGTCGGAGGATCTCCGAGGACGAGCTCGTCCCGGCGACGTGCGATTCGAATGCGACCTTCGGATTCCTGCTGGAGATACCAGTCGAGTTGTCGTCTACCGGCGTCGTGAGCCGCCTGGGCGTCGCCGGCGGGGTAGGCCGCGGGATCGTCTTCGGGGCCGTCCATCTCGGTGAAGATGGTTCCGAACACCAGCCCGACGCCGCCCCGTCGGAGACTGTTCCAGGTCACGGCAGCATCGCCATCGGGGGTCGGGAGTGTTAGAGGGTGGAGCCCGGCCTCGATCCAGGCGAGGTCCAGGTGGCCATCGATCCAGCGGGGGCTCCTCATAACTCGTATCCTAGTCGAGGTTTCGCACGATCTCGGTCTTCAATCCCACGGCCGGAGGCATTGCCTGGATGAGGACTGCTGGGTAGCCTATTCCGATGGCAGTAAATTCATCCATCGGCCCGAAGAGTGCGGCCCAGGATTGGGCGGCCGAAGGACGACGTCCTTCACCGCCGAGTTCGGCCCCCTCGAACGTGCGATGGATGTCCGCGGCCATCGGGATGGCGGCCTTGGGGCTCTTGGTC
>PKCT01000069.1 GCA_002862325.1 Phycisphaerae bacterium | reverse complement strand
CGGCTCGGCCGGCCGGGCCGCGGTACCGAGTGGTGCTTCGACCGGTGAGAACGAGGCGGTCGAGCTTCGAGACGGCGGCGACGCGTGGCTCGGCAAGGGTGTCGAGCAGGCGGTCACCAACGTCAACACGCAACTCGCCGACGCGGTCCAGGGTCTCGACGGTCTCGACCAGGAGACGCTCGACGCGACCATGTGCGATCTCGACGGAACCGAGAACAAGGCGAACCTCGGCGCGAATGCGACGCTCGCGGTCTCGCTCGCGGCGGCCCACGCGGCGAGCGCCGCCACCAACCAGCCGCTCTACCGCTATCTCGGCGGCGTCTCCGCGACGGTGCTCCCCGTGCCGATGCTCAACATCCTCAACGGGGGCAAGCATGCCGACAACACGGTCGACTTCCAGGAGTTCATGATCCAGCCCGTCGGTTTTGAGGAGTTCGAGACCGGGTTGCGAGCCGGCGTGGAGTGCTACCACGCGCTCAAGCGCGTCCTCAAGAAGCGGGGCCTCTCGACCGCGGTCGGCGACGAGGGTGGATTCGCACCCGACCTGAAGAGCAACGAGGAGGCGCTCGAGGTCATCTCCGAGGCGGTCGCCACCGCCGGGTACGACTTCGGCAACGAAATCGTGGTCGCCCTCGATCCCGCCACGAGCGAACTCGCGAACGAAGCGAAGAAGCTCGGCCGGGAGGGGTACTGCTTCTTCTCCAGCGATCCCGGCCGCGTGATCTCCGCCGAGGAGATGGTCGATCTCTGGGCTGGCTGGTGCGACAACTGGCCGATCGCCTCGATCGAGGACGGTCTCGCCGAGGACGACTGGGACGGCTGGCGATTGCTGACCGAACGGTTGGGAGACGAAGTCCAGCTGGTGGGAGACGACCTGTTCGTGACGAATCCCCGATTCCTGGAACGGGGCATCGAAGAGGGATGCGGAAACGCGATCCTGGTCAAGGTGAACCAGATCGGAACCCTGAGCGAGGCGCTCGATGCGGTGAACCTCGCGACCCGTTGCGGATTCGCCAGTGTCCTGAGCCATCGTTCGGGCGAGACCGAGGACGCGACCATCGCGGACATCGCGGTCGCGACCAACTGCGGCCAGATCAAGACCGGCGCACCGTGTCGCTCGGATCGGAACGCGAAGTACAACCAGCTGCTCCGCATCGCGGAGGAACTCGGCCCGAACGCTCGCTACGGGGTGTGACCCGACCGGGCGTTCAGAAGAAGGCCGAGACGCCGGTCAACTCGCGTCCGAGCACGAGTCGGTGGATGTCGCGCGTCCCTTCGTAGGTCGCGACGGACTCCAGGTTGATCATGTGTCGCATGACGCAATGGTCGTCGAGGATCCCGACGCCGCCGAGCAGATCGCGGCAGATGCGGGCGACGATCTGGGCGCTCTCGCACGCGGACGTCTTCGCGAGCGATACCTGCGGCCCCGTCCCGTTACCGCCGGCCTTGAGCTCGGCGAGGCGATCGGCGATCGCCTGCATCTGGACGATGCGTATCCAGCATTCGCTCATCTTGTCCTGCGTCAGCTGGTAGTGGTCGAGCGTCTTCCCGAAGACCTCGCGACCGCCGGCGTGCTGGACCACGTCCTGGAGGCAGGCCTCTGCGGCGCCGATCACACCCCACGCGATGCCGAACCGTGCCTGATCGAGACAGGTCAGGGGAGACCGCAGGCCTCCCGTCTCCGGAAGCAGATCGTCCTCGGTGAGGGGGACGTTCTCGAACGAGATGCGTGCGGTCCGCGCCACCCGCAGGCTGTACTTGTTCTTGATGAGTTCGGCCTTGAATCCAGGACGGTCGGTCGGCACGAGGAAACCGCGGATCGCCCTCGAGCTCTCCGGGTCGACGTCGAAGCCCTCGGCCTTCGCCCAGACGATCGCGACGTCCGCGATGTCGGCGTTGCCGATCCACATCTTGCCGCCAGTGAGCGACCATCCGCCGTCCACCCTGCGGGCGGTGGTGACCATGCCGCCGGGATTCGATCCGAACCCGGGTTCGGTCAGCCCGAAGCAGCCGAGCGCCTCACCGGTCCGCATGCGGGGAAGCCAGTGGTCGCGTTGGGCCTCGGAGCCGAAGAACCGAATGGCGTTCATCGCGAGCGAACTCTGGACGCTCGCCATCGTTCGAAGCCCGGAATCACCCCGCTCGAGCTCCCGCATGATCACACCGTTGACGCGGGGCGAGAGTCCGGGGCATCCCCATCCCTCGATCGTTGCGCCGAAGCACCCGGCGTCGCCCATCTCCCGAACGAGCTCCACCGGGAAGTCGTGTCGATCCCAGTACTCGTTCACGACCGGCAGGAAGCGGTCGCGGACCAGGAGCCGGACTCGGTCTCGAACCTCCCTCTCCTGGACACTGAGGCGGTCATCAAAGCGATAGAGGTCGAGATCGGGCGGCGTGGGGTTCGGTTCTGGGGTCGACATGCGGATTTCCGGGTTGAGGGTCGGGTCTGGGTTCGTCGAAGGGTCTGGAGTCGATGCATGCGGAGCGGATGGTGGTCGGGAACGGGGTGGCCTTCGAAGACGCCTCCATCAGAACGGGATATCGGCGGGTTTGGGACGCCACCGGTACTCCTTCCGGTCGACTCGAGATTCGCCCGGCCATTCGCCCGGTCCATTCGCACCGGACCCATCGCACCGGGCCCATCGCGCCGGAGTGGGCGTGTCCGGGACGACGGCTTCTCGATGTGGGGTGGACACCCCGAGACCCTGACTTCGTCACGAGATACCCTAGTCGTCTGCGCTCGTTGCGAATCTGGAGACTGGGGTGACCTCACCGTCCGAAAGCCAACCTACGCCGTCGACCGGACAGTTGTTCCGCGGGATGTGGGACCAGATGGGTCCCGACCGCGGGCGATACGGCCTGGCGCTCGCATCGCTTCTGGTCGCGGCCGGATTTCTCTATCTCATTCCGCTCGTCCCCCAGGCGGTGATCGACGTGGTGCTCAGCAGCTCCTCGCTCCCGGCCTCGGACATGTCGATCTCGATCGTGGCCTGGATGGGTGGACCGGAAGTCGTGGCGGCGAATCTCTGGATTCCGGTGCTCGTGATCGCCTTCATCGCGTTCCTGGCCGGACTCGCGACCTACGGTCGGCAGCGATGGTCCGCCTTCGCCGCCCAGAACACCGCCAAGCGAATCCGGGACCGGGTCCAGGACCGGGTCCAGCGGATGGATCTCAAGGCGTTCGACGGACTCGATCGCGGGGATCTTCTGCAGAGATGCACCTCGGACGTCGACACCGCGCAGACCTTCCTCTCCATGCAGGTCGTCGAGGTCGGGCGGGCCTTCGTCATGCTGCTGGTCGCGATTCCGGTGATGTTCCTCCTCGACTGGCGCATGGGCGTGGCCGCGACCTGGCTCCTCCCGGCGATCGTGATCTTCTCATTCGTCTACTTCAAGCGGGTCCGTTTGCTCTTCAAGGAGAAGGACGAGGCCGAAGGCAGACTCACCTCGGTGGTCAACGACAATCTGGTCGGGATCCGCGTAGTGCGTGCCTTCAATCGCCAGCGATACGAGAACGACCGGTTCCGACCCTACAACGACGAGCATCGGAAGCTCGACGCGAATCTCTACTACGTCTTCGCGTCGTTCTGGTCCCTCAGCGATCTGATGTGCTTCGCCCAGCAGGCGTCGGTGGTCATGGTCGGCGCCTGGCTCCTCGCGACCGGCGTCATCCCCGTCGGAGAGTTCTACTTCTTCGTGGCGGCCGTCGGCATGTATCTCTGGCCGGTGCGTATGGCGGGCAGGATCGTCGCGGAATTCGGAAAGGCGACGGTCGCGCTGGACCGGATCCAGGAGATCCTCGCACTCCCGATCGAAACGGACGCCCCCGATCAGCGGGGAGCCGGTCGACTCGCCGAGCCCGAGGGCGGACGAGGCAGAATCGCCTTTCGGGGCGTGAGCTTCGCCTACTCGCCGGAGACTCCGGTGGTGGAGAACGTCGATCTCGAGATCGACAGTGGTGAGACGGTCGCGATCGTCGGACCGTCCGGGTGCGGGAAGACGACGCTGATCCAGCTTCTCCTGAGGTTCTACGATCCGGATTCGGGCGAGATCACGCTCGATGGTCGCGACGTCCGATCGATGTCCAGAGCCGCCCTGCGAACCTCGGTCGCCACGGTGCTCCAGCAGCCGTTCCTATTCAGTCGTTCGATTCGCGAGAACATCCTGCTGGCGGACCCTGCGGCGGACCCCGCCCGGGTCGAGCTCGCGACCGACGAGGCGTGCGTCCACGACGCGATCATGAGGTTCGACGCCGGATACGACACCATGGTCGGGGAACGCGGCGTGACCCTCTCGGGCGGGCAGCGACAGCGCATCGCGATCGCCCAGGCGTTGCTGCAGGATCCGACGGTGCTGGTGCTCGACGACGCCCTGTCGGCGGTCGACACCGGAACCGAACGATCGATCCTCGCGGCGATCCGAGCGCGTCGCGGCCGCCACACCACGATCGTCATCGCGCATCGTCTCTCGACCCTCCAGGAGGCCGACCGAATCGTGGTGATGGAGTCCGGACGCGTCGCGATGATCGGCACCCATCAGGAGCTTCGCAGCCGTCCGGGGCTCTACCGTCGTCTCTGGGACATCCAATCGACGGTCGAGGCCCAGTCCGGAGACTCGAACCGATGAGCGAGTGGCTGGACGACGAGGACGATCTCGCCCCGCGTCGGGTGGACTGGAGTCTCTGGCGTCGGATCGTCGGACATCTCCGACCATTCCCCCGCGCGGTCGGTACGATGATGGTCGCCGGCCTCGTCATCGCCGGAATCGAGGTCGGGCTTCCGCTCGTCACCGCCGGCATCATCGACGAGGCCACCCGTGACGCGGGTCCCCGCACCTCCTGGCTCGCGGGCTGGGGAATCCTCTACGCCTGCATGCTCTCGGTCTTCGCCGCGGTCGTCCTGCTGTTCATCCGCGCCGCCGGCAATCTTTCGACGGGCGTGGCCTTCAATCTGCGCGAACAGTGCTTCGCTCGACTCCAGGCCCTGCCCTTCGGGTTCTTCGACGTCCGATCGACCGGCTGGCTGGTCGCCCGGGTCACCAGCGACGTGACCAAGGTCACCGGTCTGATGCCCTGGTTCCTGCTCGATCTCTGTTGGTGCACCGCGATGCTCTCCGGCATCACCATCGCGATGTTCATCGTGGATACCCGCCTGGGTCTGGCGGTATCGGCGATCGTCCCACCCCTCGCCATCGCGACCTGGTGGTTCAAGCGCCGCATGCTCGCCTCGAGTCGACGGATTCGTCGCTCCAACAGCCGGATCACGGCCGCCTACAACGAGACCATCGCCGGAATCCGGACCACCCGCATGCTCGCCCGCGAGGAGGCG
>PKCT01000157.1 GCA_002862325.1 Phycisphaerae bacterium | reverse complement strand
CCGCGACCGGATCGTCGCCGGTACGCCCGTCGAACGCATCGAGGAACTCGACGGTGAAGGCGGGGCGGCCGAAGCGAGCTGGATCATCCGTGACGATGGCGAATCGTTCGAGATCGCGATCGACGACCCCCAGTTCGGAATCCAGACCGTGACCGTGTCCGCCGAAGGAGGTGATTCGTGAATTCGATCGCTCGCTACACCATGCTGTTCGCGATCTCGTGCCTCTTGACGATGCCGGGCCACGCCCAGCAGCAAATCGACAGCAAGGTCGATCTTCCGTGGAACCGCTTCTACGACTACCCGGAACTCGAGCGGGCGATGGTCGCCCTGGCCGAAGCTCATCCGGATCTGTGTCGCCTCGAGTCGATCGGCAAGAGCGAGGAGGGGCGTGATCTCTGGGTACTCGTCGTCGACAATCCCGAGACCGGTCCCGAATCCGACAAGCCCGCCATGTGGATCGATGGAAACGTGCATGGCAACGAGATCCAGGCCTCCGAGACCGTCCTCTACACGGCGTGGTACCTGCTCGAAGCGTACGACGAGGTGCCTTCGATCCGTGAACTGGTCGACGAACACGTCTTCTATCTCATGCCGTCGGTCAATCCCGACGGACGGGCCGGTTGGTTCCGCGATCCGGGAACGCCCCATTCCAACCGAACCGGTCTTCGCCCGACCGACAACGACCGGGACGGTCTCCTGGACGAGGACGGTCCCGACGACCTCGACGGGGACGGCAACATCGAGCGCATGTGGCGTCGCGATCCGAATGGCACCCATCGACGAAGCGAACGCGATCCGAGACTCTTCGAAAGGGTCCCCGCGGTTCCCGGCCCGGACGGTCGCATCATGCGCGGCGAATGGTCGATGGCGGGAAGTGAAGGGATCGACAACGACGGGGACGGTCGCATCAACGAGGACGGTCCAGGCGGGTACGACATGAATCGCAACTGGCCCGGCGACTGGCAACCGGACCACGTCCAGCGCGGCGCGGGCACCCATCCGCTCAGCTATCCGGAGACCCGGGCGGTCGCGGACTACATGCTCGCTCGCCCCAACATCGCCGCGGGCCAGAGCTACCACAACACCGGCGGAATGATCCTCCGTGGACCGGGCACGCCGTACAACGAATCCATGTATCCCCCGGAGGATCTTCGCACGTACGATGCGCTCGGCCGTGCCGGCGAGGAGATGCTGCCTCACTACGACTATCTCGTCCTTCACAGCGATCTCTATCCCGTCCACGGCGGTTTCGTGACGTGGATGTCCGAAGGTCTCGGCGTCGTCTCCTTCACCAACGAGCTCTGGACCGATCGCCGGATCCTCCAGAACGGAGACCAGCGCCTCGACCAGGAGGGGCGGATGCGATGGCAGGACCGAATGCTCTTCGGTCAGACCTTCAGCGACTGGACCGAGGTCGAGCATCCCGAGTTCGGCACCGTCCTGGTGGGTGGCGGCACCAAGTACGCGAGCCGCATCCCACCTCCGTTCATGCTCGAGGAGGAGTCCCATCGGAATTTCGCCTTCACCGCGTTCCATGCGGCCGAGACGCCGAAGCTCAGACTCAACGACGTCGTGGTGACCGATCTTGGAGACGGGCTCTGGCAAGTCGACGTCGAGATCGCCAACGACCGCCTCATTCCCACCCGGACCGCCCGGGCCGCGCAGGGCGAGATCGGTCGGCCGGACATCCTTCACTTCACGCCGGAGACCGGGACGGAGCTCGCGCTGGCCGGCCCGGTGCGGAACCGGTTCGCCAAGGACTTCGATCCCACGTCGCATCGTCCCCAACGGCTCCTCGTCGAGTCCGGAATCCCGGGGCGAGGCGTCCGGACGTTCCGCTACCTTCTGCGAAGCGACGATCGACCTGCGGGGAACTTCGAATACGACGCCGAGAAGGCGCGGAACCTGACCTGGGCAATTCCCGCCAGCGAGGGTGGCTGAGCCGTCTTGATGAGCGATGCGACCGAACGAGTCTCGATCGCGATCGTCGGTGCGGGCGCGGCGGGTCTCATGGCCGCGATCCACGCCGCGCGCACGGATCCGCAGGCGCAGGTGGTGCTCCTCGACGGCGCCCGTCGCGTCGGCGCGAAGATCCTCGTCGCGGGTGGCGGCCGCTGCAACGTGACCCATTGGAGGGTCCGGCCCGAGGACTATGCGGGCTCGACCCGCCCCGCGATTCGAAAGGTGCTCGGGCGATATCCCGTGGAGGCGGTGGCCGGGTTCTTCGAGGAGTTGGGCGTCCAACTGAAACGGGAGGAGACCGGGAAGCTGTTCCCGGTCAGCGATCGCGCCCAATCCGTCCTCCAGGCTCTTCTCGACGCCGGACGGGACGCGGGGGTCGATCTGAGGTTTCCCCGGCGCGTGCACCGCATCGATCACACCCCTGACGGGCGTTTCAGGATCGCCGGAGACCGGGTAGCGCTCCTCGCCGATCGGGTCATCCTCTCGACCGGCGGCAAGGCCCTCCCCAAGACGGGAAGCGATGGCGGCGGCTACCAACTGGCCCGACACCTCGGACACACGATCACCGACCAGGTCCATCCAGCACTCGTGCCGCTTCGTCTGCGGGAGGGCGATCCACTCTGCGCCATCAAGGGGATCGCCACCCCCGCGCGACTCCGCGTGACCAACGAACGAGGCCGCACCGTCGCGGAATACACGGCCCCCCTGCTGTGCACCCACTTCGGCGTGTCCGGGCCCGTGGTCCTGGATGCGAGTCGCCATCTCCTGGCACTCGAGGAGGCCGGGCACCCCGGCATGGCGTGGGTGAACTGGCTCCCGGAAGTCGACCGGTCGTCGTTCGAATCGGACATGCTCGGTGCCGCCGGCGACGCCACCATCGGCTCCACGCTTCGCGGTCTTCTTCCGGAACGACTGGTGGGGACGCTCAGTCGCCTCGCGGGACTGGAGCCTTCGGATCACGTGCGATCGCTCCGCAAGGATGCCCGCAGACGTCTGCTCGAGAGTATCTTCGCCCACCCCCTGGAGGTAGTCGGCGATCGCGGCTACACCTTTGCGGAAGCCACCGCGGGCGGCGTCCCCCTCTCGGAGGTAAAGCTCGATTCCATGGAATCGCGTCGCGTGCCCGGTCTCCATCTGGCGGGTGAGATCCTCGACGTGGACGGACGGGTCGGCGGTTTCAATTTCCAGTGGGCGTGGGCGAGCGGATACGTCGCGGGCACCGCGGCCGCCACCCTGGGGTACGATGGTGTCGCGGTAGCGGGCCGGTAGCTCAGCGGTCCAGAGCCCCCGACTCATAATCGGCGAGACCCCGGTTCGAATCCGGGCCGGCCCATACCGCCGCGTCAGGTCGCCTTGCGTCTTCGCTCCCGCGCCAGACTTCGACGCAGGCGAATGGCGTTGCCGATCACCGAAACGTCGCTGCATGCCATGGCGCCGGCCGCGATCAGCGGCCCGGAGGCGCCGAGCAGGCCGAAGGCGGCCGCGGGTATCGCGAGCGTGTTGTAGAGGAACGCGAGAAAGAGGTTCTGTCGAATCGTGGTGAGGGTGCGTCGGGCGAGATGCACCGCATCCGCGACGCCTTCCACCCGGTCGGGCGGCACGACGACGTCCGCGGATTCGATCGCGGCGCCGGCTCCGCCGGCCATCGCGATCCCCAACTCGGCCGCGGCGAGCGCCGCGGCGTCGTTGATCCCATCTCCGACCATCGCCGTATGGGATCCCGCGTTCTTGATGACGCCGAGTTTCGAGGCAGGCGTCGCGTCCGCGACGATCTCCTCCGGCTCGAGACCGATCGACGCGCCGATTCGCATCGCGGCATCCTCGCGGTCGCCGGTGAGCATGCTCACCTCGAGACCGAGGTCGCGAAGCCTCTGGATCGTCGCCTTGGCGTCCGCCCGCGGATCGTCGTCGACCGCCACCCGAGCGACGTCCCGCCCGTCCACGAGAATGCGACACGAGACCCGCTCGTCGCGAACGACTTCGACCCGGCGACCTTCGACGACGCCGCGGACCCCCTCGCCGGGCTTGGAAACGAAGTCCTCGGCGACCGGAGCCGGGTCGCCCCGTTCGAGACTCGCCCGGACGATCGCTCGCCCGATGGGATGTTCGCTCGCGGCTTCGACCCCCGCGGCCAGCCGAAGGAGTTCGCGTTCCTCGAGCCCAAGGGCGCCCGCCTCCGGTAGGAGTTCCACCGAGGAGACCCGGGGCTGGCCACGCGTGAGCGTGCCGGTCTTGTCGAAGACGACGCGGCGAAGCCTGCCGGACGCTTCGAGACTCGCTGCGCTCTTGACGAGAATGCCCCGCCGGCTGGCCTCCCCCGCGCCGACCATGACCGCCATGGGGGTCGCGAGACCGAGGGCACAGGGACAGGAGATGATCAGCACCGTCACCGTGCTCACCACGCCCGTCTGCCAGTCCCCGGCCAGGAGTCCCCAGAGCAAGAGCGTCGCCGCCGCGATCGTGAGCACCGACGGAACGAAGACGGCGCTCACCCGGTCCGCCAGACGCTGGATCGGCGCCTGGCTCGATTGGGCGTTCCGCACGAGCTCCGCGACCCGCGCCACCGTCGTGTGCATCCCGTCGACCGTCGTCTCGATGACCAGACGCCCTCCGCCGTTGACGGTCCCTGCGACCACGGGATCCCCCTCGCCCCGCGCGACGGGTATGGGTTCGCCGGTGACCAGGGATTCGTCGAGATCACTGCGGCCATCGATGATGAAGCCATCCACCGGTACGCGTCCTCCCGGGCGAATGAGCAGTCGGTCGCCGCTCTGAACCTCGCCGCTGGGAACCGTCTGGACCTCGCCTCCGGAATCGATCCGTTCGGCATCGTCGGGCTGCAACTCCAGGAGTTCCCGCACCGCCGCCCCCGCCCGCGCTGTCGCCTTCGCTTCGAGCCAGTGACCGAGACTGATGATCCCGAGGACCGCGGCGGACTCCGCGAAGTAGTACGGGCGCCCCGCCCAGTCGCCTGGATCCTCGAGTGCTCGCTGCATCACGAACACCACGAGACTCCAGACGAACGCGGTCGTGGCGCCGATCGAGATCAGCGTGTCCATGTTGGTGCCGCCACGTTTCAGTGCACCCCAGGCCGAGGCGTAGAAACCACCCCCTGCGACCGCGATTACGGTCGCCGACCCGACCAGCATGAACCAGGGAACCCAGTCCGCTCCATGCCCGTGCCCGTGGCCATGTCCGCCCAGAGTCCAATGCACCAGCTCGAGCGGCACCCAGAGCCCGAGACCGACCACCGCCCGTCGACCCCACCGGCGGCTCGCCTCCTGCTGCGTCTGCTCGAGACGGCTTCGAGCCTCGCGCAGATCGAAGCCTGGACTCAGCGTCTCTCCCGTGAAGCCTCGACCCGATATCACCTCCAGGACGCGGGCCGCCGGCGC
>PKCT01000264.1 GCA_002862325.1 Phycisphaerae bacterium | reverse complement strand
TCCATGGGGACGCCGCAAAGCACGATTTCAGCGGTGGTTTCGTCGGGACGAGCCAGGATCATGCCCGTAGTGTCGCCGAATCCAGTCGCTCGTGCTTGGACGCCGGTGGGGTTTCTCGCACTACACTCAGGCCATGAAGACTCGATCAACGCCCGTTCCGGGGTGGAATCGATGCATCCTGCC
Organism: Phycisphaerae bacterium; assembly: GCA_002862325.1. Lineage (GTDB taxonomy): Bacteria > Planctomycetota > Phycisphaerae > Phycisphaerales > SM1A02. Next base: position 5,219 of record PKCT01000264.1, on the reverse strand, counting down.
GATTCTGGGACTGCTCATTCCACTGGCCTCCGTCACCGCCTTTGGGCATCCACCCGAGCTCTTCCCGAGCCACTACGAGGACCGGGAATGGCATCGCGAGGTCTGGCTCGACCCCGAGAACTGGGAGGACGAGCCCGATCCCTTCAAGCAGATCGACGATCTCCTGCCGACGCCGAACGAGGTGCGTCTCGCTTCCGGCGCCCCGGGACCGGACTACTGGCAGCAGAAGGTGGACTACGACATCGACGTGCGCCTCGACGCGAAGACGCACCGGCTCGAGGGTCGCGAGCTCATCACCTATCACAACCAGAGTCCGCACGTCCTTCGCTACCTCTGGGTCCAGCTCGATCAGAATCGCTTCCGCAAGGACTCGATCTCCCGCATGGGCGACACCGCGCCGGACTTGCGACGCGACCAGTCGACCCGGTGGATGCGACAGCAGCTCGAGAAGCGCGAGTTCGACGGCGGGGTCGAGATCGAGCGGGTCGAGCTCGCCGACGGCACGCCGCTCGTGCACATCATCAACGGCACGATGATGCGGATCGATCTGCCGACCCCGCTCGAATCGGGCGGCGTGATCGCCTTTCGGATCGACTGGAACTCCGCGATCGTTCCCAGCACCACGACCCGGGCCCGGTCTGGCTACGAGCTCTTCGACGAGGACGGCAACGCGATCTACGAGATCGCCCAGTGGTTCCCCCGCATGGCCCCGTACACCGACAACGACGGTTGGCAGAACAAGCAGTTCCAGGGCGAGAGCGAGTTCGCACTGGAATTCGGCGACTACGACCTCGCGATCACCGTCCCCGAAACCTTCGTCGTGAGCGCGACCGGAGAACTCACCAACCCCGAGGAGGTGATGACCGAGGCCCAACGCGAGCGACTCGCGGCGTCGACGACTTCGGAACGGCCGATGTTCGTGATCACGCCCGAGGAGGCGGAGGCGAACGAGGTCCGCGATCTCGCTCTTCTGAACAAGGGTGAACGGGGCGAGCGCACCTGGCGATTCCACGCCGACGACGTCCGCGACGTCGCCTGGGCCGCGAGTCCCAAGTTCATCTGGGACGCCTGGGGGGTCGAGGTGCCCCGCACCGACGGCGAACGAACGCTCGCGATGAGCTTCTATCCCAACGAAGGCGAACCCCTTTGGAGCCGCTATTCGACCCAGGCGATCGCCCACACCATCGAGGTCTACTCGGAGCACTGCATTCCCTACCCGTATCCGGTCGCGATCAGCGTGAACGGTCCGGTGGGGGGGATGGAGTACCCGATGATCTGCTTCAACGGCCCGCGACCGGAGAAGGACGGGACCTACACCGAGCGCACCAAGTGGGGTCTGATCGGCGTGATCATCCACGAGGTCGGGCACTTCTGGTTCCCGATGATCATCAACTCCGACGAGCGGCAGTGGACCTGGATGGACGAAGGGCTGAACACCTTCGTCCAGTTCGTCGCGATGGAGACATGGGAGGACGATCCGGGCTCGCGGCGCGGCGAACCGCATTCGATCATCGAGTACATGATCAGCGAGCGACAGCGGCCGATCATGTCCGATGGCGAGTCGATCATCCAGAAGGGGCCTAACGCCTACGCGAAGCCGTCGGTCGCCCTCAACGTCCTGCGCGAGACGGTCATGGGCCGGGAGCTCTTCGACCACGCGTTCCGCGAGTACTGCCGCCGCTGGGCGTTCAAGCGTCCCGAACCCGGCGACTTCTTCCGGACGATGGACGACGCGAGCGGCGTCGACCTCGACTGGTTCTGGCGCAACTGGTTCTACTCGACCAGGCACGTCGACATCGAGATCGAACGCATCGAAGACTGGACGGTCGAGGCCCGCGACCCGATGGTCCGGAAGGGGACCCTGCGGGCCGAACGCGACGCCGAGCGGCCGAGTCGGTCCCGCCAGCGCAACGCCGATCTGCCCAAGCGGAGCGAGCGGTACCCCGAACTTCTGGACTTCTACAGTCGCTTCGACGAACTCGACGTCACCGACGACGATCGGCGGGCGTTCGAGCGATTCCTCGCCGGGCTCGAGGACCGCGATCGGGAGGTCTTCGACGCGATCGCCTCGACCCCGCTGCACTTCACGGTGCTGCGGTTTCGCAACCACGGCGGTATTCCGATGCCGCTTCCGCTGGAGATCCACGACGCCGACGGCGGGGTCGAGGAGGTGATGCTTCCGGTCGAGATCTGGAAGCAGGACCCGACCGTCGCCACCAAGCTCTTCGTCGGCACGACGCCGATCGAACGGGTGGTGCTCGATCCGTACCGCGAGCTCGCGGACGCCGACCGCACCAACAACGTGTTCCCACCCGAGGTTATGCTCGGCCGGTTCAAGGTCAATCCCCGTTCCAAGCGATCGAACCCGATGCAGTCGGCCGGGGCGAACGAGGGACGACAGGACGTCATGCAGACCGCCCGGCGGATCGGGATCGTGCTGCTGCCGGCATACGACGCGGTCGGCGAGGATGGCGACGCGCCGTTGAGCCTCTCCGGCGATCTCATGGATGCTGTCGACATGACGATGCTCGTCGATCCGTGGGGGCGACCGATGCGGCTCGAATTCTCCGCCGATCCGGACTTCGAGTTCGGAACCGCCGACGTCTTCGCCACGTTGCGGAGCGATGGTCGCGACGGGGAACGCGGCACCGACGACGACGTCTCGATCTCGATCCTGGCCGACGGTAGAGTCTACGAAGAGGGCCTCGAACCGGCCTTCGGGGAGTTCATGAATCAATGATGGCTCATCTCGTCTCGATCCTGCTCTCATCCGTGGTGGCCCAGGCCACGCCCCCGCCCGCACCGGACGGACCCGAGGCCGGTGGGCCGGTCGAGGCCGAGGTGGAGACGCCGGTCGGCGTCATCGAGGCGGACGTCATCTACGGGCGGGTGGACGCCCTGGCCCTCACCTACGACCTGATCAAACCCACCGCGGCGATGAACGGGGCCACCGTGATCTGCATGGTGAGCGGCGGATGGATCTCCAGATGGTTCGATCCCCGCATGGCGCTCGAACCGGAGATCCGCGACCACACGTTGATCCACCAGCTCCTTCGGGACGGCTATCACGTGGTGATGCTTCGACACGGCAGTTCGCCGCGGTACAAGGTGCCGGATGCGGTCGATCACGTGCAGCAGGCGATCCGCCACCTTCGAACGTCGGCGGAGGCGCGTGGTCTCGATCCGGAGCGGATCGGCAGCTTCGGATTCAGTGCCGGTGGCCATCTCTCGCTGCAGTTGGCGACCATGGGAGGGCGCGAGGCCCCGAGGGCGCTGCAACGCGAGCGCATGGTGGCGGACGATCGGGTGCCGCGCGATCGGGCGCCGATCGCGGCGGCCGTCGCCTGGTTCCCCCCGGTCGATCTCACCCGCATCGTCGGCCCGAGCAATCGGTATCCCGCCCTCGACTTCGAGCCGGAGCGGGCCGTGGAGTTCTCGCCGATCCGCCGAGTCGACGAAAACGACGCGCCGATCCTGTTGATGCACGGCTCCGAGGACGACATCGTGCCGGTGCTGGCCAGTACCGAGATGAAGCGGGTCTACGACGAGAACGATCTGGTGGCGGAATTCGAGCTCTTCGAGGGCGAGGGGCATGGTTTCGACGGCGACGCCGCCATTCGGAGCTCCAACCAGGCGAAGGCCTGGTTCGATCGATGGCTCCTGGCCGATACCCCCGAAGGAGGATCGGCCGAGACCGTCGACTCGACCCCAGAACCTGGAGAGGATCCATGACGAAGAGCCACGCCCCCGACTTCATCCGCCAGATGAATCTCATTCTGGTCACGATCTGTCTGCTCACATTGATCGCGGCCACCACGATCATCGTGATCTGGATCTGGAGCGAGAACGACATCTCCAAGACCATGGGGAAGGCGTTGACGACGATCGGGCTGGTCTGTGTCAGCAGTCTCATGGGTCTCATGATCAACTCGATCATCGGCCGTCACCTCCAGCAGACGCTTCCGAAGATCTGCTGGTCGTGTTCCTGGATCTGCATCGTGGTAGGGGCGGCGATCGCCACGATCGCGGTCTGGTGGCAGTCGAGCAACGACGACGTGGTCTGGCGGACCTTCGGCACGGTCGTGGTGATCTTCATCGCGTCGACGATCACGACGGTGCTGGCGAGCGCGCTCAGCGTGAGCGACCGGTCGATCACGAATCAGAACGCCTAAACGTCGTTGGACCACGCGTTCATCGGCAGCACGACCGTTTCCGGATCGCGCCGCGTGTTTTCCAGAATTCATGAACCCCCGGCCGTCGCCGTCGTAACCATGGGTGCCGACGTTTTCGTCGGTTGCAGACGACTCTCTCTCAGGTTCGGGGAGTCGACACGGTGCGACCGTGACCCGCCGGAACGGCCGGAGTGTCCGGAGACTCCAACCAGACCGGGCCAACGGGGATTCCTCGAGCCTTTTCTTCTGCGGGGACCCGGGTACGACTCAAGTGGTTCCGAGTCGTTCCCGGTTCTCTCGTTCGGTGGGGGATCAATCCTTCGCGAGTCGTACCCTGATCAACCGAATCTCACCGGTACGTCCACAGAGCTTGCGGGTCGAAGACGCGTCGAGTCGGTCTCCGGCCAGCACCTGGGTGTCCTTGGATGCGAATTCGATCTCGATCTCGGCGGCGCCCCTCCCACGCTGATAGATCACCGGAACACCGCAGCACTGGAAGGCGAGGGAGTCGACCGGCAACGTGATCGTTTGTTGCTCACGGGTGGGGATCCTCCACTGGGTCGGGGTGGTCAGCCACTCCTCCTCGAGCAGCAGCGGGGGTTGGAAGGCGAGACATCCATCCTGGAATCGGACGCCGAGTTCAAGGCGGCGGGTGAGAAGCTCCTCCTTGACCTGTCCGGTCATGCCCGGTTGCCTGGCGCCACCATCGGCCGGTGAGTGGGAGTAGGCGTCGATCGGGAGCGCACCGAACCGGCTGGCGTGCATGCGGAATCCGAGTCCGTTCCTCACGCGGTGATAGCCCTCGACGAGGCGATCCCCGACGTGTTCCGGCGCCTCCTCGTCGATCGCGCGTTCCACGTTCTCGCCCACGGCGAGCAGGAGCTTCGCCACCATGTGCCAGTAGGTACAGCCGATTCCCTCGTATCCGTACATGCCTCCGGACCTTCCGGTGAAGGCGTGATGTTCGAAGACGGACTCGTAGCACTCCAGAATCCCCGCCCGGTCCCGAACCACGTCCTCGGCGAGCTCCTCCTCGGTCTCCATCTG
>PKCT01000168.1 GCA_002862325.1 Phycisphaerae bacterium | reverse complement strand
CGGCGCGGCGGCCGGGGGCGGCGCGGAGGAGCGGTACGTGGTGAGCCACATGGCGCGCTGCCCACACGTGGCCTGCACGAGGTGCCACGAGCGGTCGCAAACGGTGGCGTCGTGCGTCGCCGTGAAGGCCGCGACGACGAGCGATGCGCGGAAGAGTGCCTGAGGGGTCCTTCCAGTCGATGCGATTCCGATCGCGGTCATGCCGCCGGCGATCGCCGCGTCGATGCCCGCGGGCGCGTCCTCGATCACGACGCATCGCCGGGGGAGGACGCCGAGCCTCGACGCGACGAGTTGAAACACTTCGGGATCGGGCTTGCCGCGCGTCAACTCGTCGCCCGTGGCGGCGGCCGCGATGCAGTCGTCCAGGTCCAGGACGCGCCGGGCCGCGTCGAGATTCCCCTTCGGCGCGCTGGTGCCGATGCCGAGAAGCCAGCCCTGGGATCTCATTCGACGACAGAAGTCGGGGACGCCGGGCATGATGGGGCGATCGCGGAGCAGGGTCGCTCGGAAGTCGTCCTCCTTCTTCTCGGCGATGTGATCCATCTCCTCCGGCGTGGGACAGGGGCGACCGGCGTCGGTCCAGAGCCGCTCGATGATGGTCGGATTGTTCCGCCCGAAGCTCCAGGCGAACATCTCGTCGGTCAACTCGATCCCGGCGTCGCGGCAGGCGTCCCGCCACGCGGTGCGGTGGGTGTCGTAGGTGTCGATCAGCGTGCCGTCCAGGTCGAAGATGATCGCACGAGCCTTGACGTCAACGGCAGGTCGTTGCGAATCGTTCACGACTTGGTCCCCACTGCGAGATCCGCCGCCACCTCGATCGCCAGATCGATCGCGGCGTCGTCGACCCCGAGGTGGGTGACAGCTCGGATTCGGGTCGGGTCGAAGTCGTAGACGGCGACGCCTCGGTCCGTCATCCCCCGGGCGAATTCGGCGGCGGTGCCGAGTGTGGGATCGACGTGGAAGAAGACGATGTTGGTCCGAAGTCCGCCGTGGGGAGGCTCCACCGTGAGACCTTCGATCTCGTCGATGCCGCGTGCCAGTCGCTTCGCCCGGTCGTGGTCCTCTCCTAGTCGCGGTACGTGATGGTCGAGCGCATGCAGGGCTGCACCGGCGAGGATGCCCGATTGTCTCATGCCTCCCCCGAGCATCTTGCGGAACCGGCGGGTCCTCTCGATGAGTCGGGCGCTGCCGACCAGGGCGCTTCCGACCGGAGCGCCCAGCCCTTTGGAGAAGCAGACGCTGGCGGTGTCCGCACTCCGAAGAAAGTCCGCGGGTGCGTACTCGCCGGCGGCGGCCGCATTGAAGAGCCGCGCGCCGTCGACGTGCACGTGGAGATCGTGGTTTTTCGCGACCTCCGATACCGATTCGAACTCGTCGAGCCGCCAGACGGTTCCTCCACCGCGGTTGTGGCTGTTCTCGACCGCGACGAATCGGGTTCGCGGGTGATGGACGTCCGCGTGCCGGATCGCGCCTTCCAGTGCATCCGCGTCGAACACGCCGGCCTCGCCATCGAGTCCGCAGATCATGCAGCCGGAGAGGGCGGCGGGGCCCCCGGTCTCGTAGTGGATGATGTGGTTTTCGCGATGAGCGACGATTTCGTCCCCGCCCTCGCAGACCGCGCGGATCGCCAGCTGGTTGGCCATCGTTCCCGAAGGAGTGAAGAGTCCCGCCTCCTTGCCCAGGAGGTCGGCGATCCTCGATTCGAGTTCCTGGACCGTCGGTTCGTCGCCCAGAACGTCGTCGCCGAGCGGCGCCGATCGCATGGCGTGCCACATGTCCTCGGTGGGTTGGGTCACCGTGTCGCTGCGAAGGTCGGCGAGAATGGGGCTTGGCTCGGTCACGAATCGGACCTCGTCTCTGCCTCGGGTGGACCGGGAGAGGCGGCGTTCGGCGAATCGACCGCAGTCGCGGCGGCGTCAGGGGTGTCCTTCTTCGGCTGGGCTGCGCTCGCTGCGGTAGCCGAGCTGTCGGAGACGGTCTGCGAATCCGTCTCGACGGCCCTGATCGCGTTCGCATCGGCCGCTTCGGCCGAGCGAGGTGTGGTGGCCGGAGGGGGCTCGACCTGTCCCCGCACGACGGTCTCCCGTTCCGCCGCCAGGAAACCGTCCATAACCGCGATGAAGAGCGCGTTCATGGCATCCTGGGTGGGGGGTGACACACCCGAGAGATTCTCGGAGGAGAGAGACGCCTCGGCCACCGATTGCCATGCGAGGACGCCGGTCTCGGTGTGCCAGAGTTGCAGCGTTCCTTCGATGGAGATCCATCCGGTCAGGATGAAGGTGAATCCGGCGAAGCTGAATCGCGTGGCGTTGTCGGTCGCGACGTAGACGATCTGAGGTAGGAAGACGTATTCGACGTTGAGCATCTGGCCGAGCTCCCGGAGGAGCTTCGGGTCGACGATGTTTCCGGGTTGCGTCGAGGAGAGGAGCTCGCGGAGCAGCTTCAATCGGTCGTTCGAGATGCAGGTCTGGACGACCTGGTGATGCCTCAGCACGTTGAGAGGACGTTCGATTGCGGTCGGGTTCGGACTGATGGCGCGGATGTCGCGATTCAGCGCATCGTCGAAGGCGAAGTCGGCGGTGATGCTCTGGCCCGGGCTGATTCCGGACATGATGGCGGGGAGGACCGCGCAGCTGGCCCTGGTCCCGCAGAGCAGCCCGAGTCGATCGTCGAGCTCCACGTATGCCTCTGCGCGGGTCACGATCCCGATCTCCATCGAGGTCTTGGCGCAGCCCGTCGTCCACGGCGTGGAGCTCAGGAAGAGCGTGGCGAGGATCTTTCCGATGAAGCGATGCATGAACGGCGGAGGATATCCGCTCCCAGGGTCAAGGATCCCGAGGAATCGCATTCGCATGGCTCTGAACCGGTACGAGCGTCATGCCGCCGACCGCCTCGACCCGGAGTTCGTAGGTCTCGCCCGGACGCATCGGCTTGTAGACCGCTTCGCCCTGGGCCACGCGGAGTCCGGACGAGCGGGCCGCCGCCGGGTCCGTGGCGAGTGTCCAGAATCGTTTCCAGATCCCCTGCTCGAATCGAGCACGCTTGGAGCCGGCATATCCGTCGGGAATCGCCCCAGGCGTATCGAGAAGCAGGCCTTGGGACGGGCTGATTCGATCGGAGTAGATCCTTCGAAGGAGGACCAGCGTCCGATCGCGGAGCGGGTCTTCACCCTGAGCAACCCGTTCTGGATCGAATCTGGCGGTCCAGGCGTCGATGTGGATCACCTCACCGGGCACGGACAGGTCTCGGCGTCCCAATTCCCGCCCCTCGTCGTCCAGTTCGATGAAACGCAGCTGCGTCCGTACGCCTTCTCCACCTGATTCCTGCTGATCCAGGACCTCGATCCGGGCGATCCGCCGGTCGCGACCGAGCCGTTCTATGGCGGCATCCCGCGTCGCGATCTCGATCGCCATTCTTTGTTCGAGGTCCGCGATGTCCGCTCGGAGGCGGTTTTCCCGATCGACCGTCCACCATGCCATGCCGCCGATAACCAAGCCACCCAACACCGTGACCATCATCGCAACCCTGATGGCTGAGAATGCGATCGAGATTGATCCACGTCGTTGGTATCGAGATGCGGGCATTGGGTGTGTATCGGCTCGAAAGTGCACTGGAGGCGCGAAAACTGCCGATATCGGACGCATGATCGCGGTGTTGTTCCGTTTCGGCGTCCTCGCCTCCATTCGAGCCTCGGTGGAGCGGTCGATCCTCGTGCCCCTTCTCGGCATCCTGCTGGCCAGTTCCTGGGCGGCGGCCTTTTCACCACCGCGACCGATTGGTGAGATCGGACGCATCGACTTCGAGGATCGAGAGACGGCGACGGCGGATTGGTCCCACCTCTTCGACCAGGCGCCCGGTCTTCCACCCCGTTCGATCCTCTTCGATGCGGTGGTCGACGAGCAGGAATCGTTCTCGGGACGGTCGAGTCTTCGCTTCGATCTTCAGGGCGGATCGATCTCCTACCGAACCCGTCGCGATGCGGCGATTCCGGTCACGGCAGGTGGTCGCTACCGAATCTCGGCCGCGATTCGCCAGCGAGACCTCGATCGAGCGGACGCACGACTCGAGGCGAGGGTGGTCGATCTCGATCGGCTCGAGGAGTTCACCGGAAGCTCCGAGGATGCCGTCGCCGAATCCACGTTGTCGATTCACCGGACCGATTCGCCGAACACGAGCGAGAGGTGGTCGACGGTCTCGAACACGTTTCAGATCGACCGCGGAGCGGAGTCGCATCCGAAGAGGTTGGCGATCTTCCTTTCCCTGCAGGTCGTGCAACCGGGATTCGACGAAAGGGACGTGGAGGCGGTCCTCGGAGCGTCTCCCATTCGCATCGAGGACATCGCCGGCAGCATCTGGTTCGACGACGTCCTGGTCGAGCACCTTCCGAGGTGCATGGTGGACGTCGATTCGGTTGGAGACGTTGTACCCGTCGACGCCCCGATTCGACTCGATCTCGCACTCGACGTACCCGGAAGCCCCTCGGCATCGGCGACTCTGACGATTCGTGATCTGGACGGACGAGTCGTCGATCGTCGATCGGTGGTCGAGGACGAGAACGTCGTTTCGCGGCGGATCGAGATCCTCGGTCTCGCGCCGGGATGGTACGAGGCGCATCTCGGCATCGAATCCAACGATGGTGTCGCCGAAGAGGCCACCCGTTCGTTCATCGTTCTTCCAGCGCTGGAGGATCACCGAGCGTCGGACGTTCCTCGCTTCGGAATGCAGGTCCCCGCCTGGTCCTCCGAGACGCTGGAGGATCTGGACGTGATGCTCGACGCGTTTCGTCCGGCGCTGATCGATCTGAGCCTCTGGCCGGTCGCGAACGACGGCGACCCCAGTCTCACGGCCGCGCCGGCCATCCGAGCCTTCTCGATTCGCCAGCGCCGTCAGGGTCGCGAGGTCACCGTATCGGTCGATCGGCTGCACGACGGCATCGCGAAGTTGGCTCACGTCGATCCGAGCGAGGTGCACATGGCCCTGGTCCGCGACGATTCCGACGTGGTCTGGCAGGCCCTGGGCGATCTGCTGGCGAGGTTGGGAGCGGGGATCAGCCGATGGCGATTCGCCACCGAGGGTTGGAGCCAGCCGCTTCCAGACCGTCTGGAGAATCTGCTGGACGAGCATGTGGCCGACCCGCATTTGAGTGGATCGATCTCGACCGACGAGCTCGGCGCCCGGGACGCGGCTCATTCCTATCTCATCACCTCTTCCGACTTCTCCCACCGGGCGAGCGAAGCGCTTCGAGCGTCGATCGACGGGGCCACCATGCTTCTGGCTCCCGCTCCGGACGTCTGGTCCCATCGCGGTCGCCTCGACGCCGAGGCGCGGAGGATCCTCCAAGTCTGGAGACAGGGCGCGGACCGCATCCTGATCTCCACGTCCTTGGACCGTGTCGTCACGCCCCTCGATCTCCTTGGGCAGCAGCTGGT
>PKCT01000080.1 GCA_002862325.1 Phycisphaerae bacterium | reverse complement strand
GTATCCGGCGGCCGCGTCTCGACTGATCGAAAGCTGGGGCCAGTCCTCCGGATACGACATCAGGCCGGTCGTCGACCGGGGGCCTGGGCCACTGATATTGGTGGAGGGCGGAATCGTCGCCTCCATGTTCTCCTGGGAGAACTGGCTGAAGGCGAAATCGCGTCGACGCAGCGTCTGGCTGTATTCGCGGTAGATGCGGCTCGTCGAGATCACGTCCCTCAGGGCGAGTGCCGCGGGGTTGTTGGGATCTATGAAGAGGACGGTGTCGAGAACCTGCAGGGCCTCGTCGTACTTGAGTTCGAGCTGAAGCTGACGAACGCGTCGCAGGCTCTCGCTGATGGTCCGGTCCCGTTCGGATCGCTCCCGGCGCCGCTCGGCTTCGGCGGCCGATCGGGCCTCTTCGCGACCCGCTTCGTCCTTCGCCAGCGCCTCAAGCTGTTCCGCCTCGGCAACCTGATCGAGGAGACCGTTGATCTGCTTCATCATCGCCGCGTACTTGTCGGCCGGGATGACGCCTCGGTCCCGATCCACGCGAAGGCGAGCGGTGACCGCCGACTCGCGAGCCTTGCGGTAGTCGCCCTGGTCGTAGGCGAGTCTCGCACGACTCATGTCGTCGGCGAACTGGACATTGAGACGCTCACGACGGAGTGTGAAGTCGTTCTGGACGTTGTCGATGGTCGACGCCTGGTCGAGCATCGCCTGGGCCTGCTTCAGTCCCGCCTTGGCCTCGGCGTCGTTCGGGTCGAGCGCCAGGACGGAGGTCCAGGCATCGATGGCCTGTCGCCAGTCGCTCGAATCCATGGCGGCACGGGCGGAAGCGCGAGCGTCGGAGAGTTCATCCTGCTGAGCGACGGCGACCGAGGGACCGAAGGCGCTGGAATAGCCGAGGGGCAGTCCACCGAGGGTGAGAACCGCGACCGAGGCGAACGCGACTTGCCGGAGGCGGCTGGGCGATTCGCGGTGTCCACCACGGACCGGCCGAAGTTCACGGTCGCAAAGGCTCGATGAGGAATCCATGTCGTTCACTCTCCTGTGAATCGTGATGCCTGACGATGAGACATCTCTGAGCCTCCGGACCGAAAAGTCGATTCCGGAGGCATGATGGGTCGGATTTGTCGCTGTTGGGGTCTCCGCCAAACGAGCGACGAGCAGTCGAGAAGCCTACTAGCCCCATCCCCCACTCGCAAGCCACGAGCACGCGGAGGACAAGTCGTTCACCATCGCGAGGAGCGATTGATACGGCTCCACTTAGCAAACGGATCCACTCGTCCGACATTCGTGGCTGACAGGGGTCGAGAGCGCTGGAAAAGCCTACGAACCGGCGGAATGCGCGACAGGCGTCGAGGTCATGCGAAAGTCCTCGGCCTCTACCGGCTTTTGGGATCGCATCATCCGTATGAAGGCGTCGAAGAGGTATCCCGAATCATGGGGCCCCGGACTCGCCTCGGGATGGAACTGAACTGAAAAGATGGGCTTCGTACCGTGACGGAATCCGGCGACGGTGTCATCGTTGAGATGACGATGTGTGATTTCAGCCCCCGCGGCCGCCAAAGAGCTCTCATCGACACAGAAGCCATGGTTCTGACTCGTGATCTCGACGCGCCCGGTGAACTCGTTGCGTACGGGCTGATTCGCACCCCGATGACCGAACTTGAGCTTGTAGGTCGTCGCGCCGATTGCATGAGCTAAGAGCTGGTGCCCCAGACAGATACCGAAGGTCGGAATCATGCCCGCCACCCGCTGCAGGGTGTCGATGGTCGTGGCAACGACAGCCGGATCTCCCGGACCGTTGGAGATGAACAGTCCATGGACCTGACCGCGTTCAAATGCCGCTTCAAGCTCCTCTGCAGGCGTATCGAAGGGAACCCAATCCACAATGCATCCACGATCGACTAAGTTCCGATAAATGTTACGCTTCGCTCCACAGTCGATGGCGACGACCCGGAGGCCCGAACCGGACTCCGTTGCAGCCAGAGTGCGCCAAGCTCCGAGCGTCTCCGTGAATGTTCCTGGGCTCGACGCGCTGACCTCGCCCGCCAGATTGCACCCCTCCATGGAGGGAAGCCTCCGAACGGCCGCAAGGACATCCTCGTCAGGGCGGCTGGCATCCGGTTCGATCATGCCTCGCATCGCGCCCTCGGTTCGGAGCATCCGCACGATCGCACGCGTGTCGACCCCTTCGAGACCGGGCACGCCGGCCTCGACGAGATAGTGATGGAGGTGGGACTCCGCCCGATGGTTCGAACGGACGCGTGAGGATTGCCTGACGATGAATCCCGCCACCGAGATCCTGCCGCTCTCGATGTCCTCACCCGAAACGCCGTAGTTACCGATCTCGGGCGCCGTCATGACGAGGATCTGGCCGGTGTAGCTGGGATCCGTCAGGGCCTCCTGGTAGCCGCACATGGAAGTGTTGAAGACTACTTCCCCGCCGGAGGCGACCTCACCCCCGAAGCCTCGGCCCTGAAAGACCGCCCCATTCTCAAGCACAAGCCGAACGCTGGTGCACCGCTCGTCCACCCGCTTCAGCACGTCGTATCCACCGTGATCGGTCATGGTGCCTCATAGTAGGGATTTGCGGGGGAGACTGGAACTACCGGTCGAATCTCCACAACGCTCAGAGCCTCTCCCGGGAACCGTACACTCGAGGCGTGTGCTCCCTGTTCCCCGCTGCCGACGATCCGCCATCGACGTCCGACGACGCCGAGGCCTATGTCCGCGTCGCCGTGGAGCGTGGCGTCGACCGATATCCGGCCGGGCTCCTCTACGGAATCCCGCATGGGCTGGACATTCACCCCGGCCACCGGGTCAAGGTCCCGCTCGGCTCCCAGACGAGCTTCGTGGTCGGAACCGTCGTGGAACGGGTTTCCCCCGAGGCACTGGACGCGGAGGCCATCGATCCACGGAAGATTCGAATGGTCGCGGAGCGCGCCGACGACCTCCCGGCCCTTCCCGACGAGCTAATCCGTCTGGCGTTGTGGATCTCGAGCTACTACGTCTGTCCCATTGGCATCGTCCTTGGATCGATGATCCCCGCCGCGGTTCGCCGGGGGACTGGGTTGACCAGACAGCTTCTGGTCTCACCCAAGCACCCCCGCCCGGATCCACTCCCACGGCTCGGTGCGAAACAGCAGGCAGTCCTCTCGGCCCTGGACGACATCGCCGCCGAGGACTTTCCGGTGCTGGCGAAGACCCTCACCGATCGAGCGGGCGTCACCGGCCGAACCGTCCTGAAACGGCTCGCCGAACTTGGGCTCATCGAACTCGAGACGACCACCACGGTCGAAGCGAGGGCTCGCGTCGGCTCGGGTCTGACCGACCGGTCCGTCTCGTTGAACACGGACCAAGCACGAGCGGTGGAGTCGATCTCGAGCGCGTTGCAAGCCGGATTCTCGACCCATCTCCTCTTCGGCGTGACCGGAAGCGGAAAGACGGAGGTCTATCTGCGCGTGGTCGAGCGCGTGCTCGACGCGGGCCTTACCGCGATGGTCCTCGTGCCGGAGATCGCACTCACCCCGCAGACGACGGCGCGGTTCCTGACTCGGTTCACAAACGCCACGGCCGCCGTCCTGCATTCAGGGCTGACCGCCGCCCAGCGTCACGCGGAGTGGCGTCGGGTCGCGGAAGGCGAGGCCAACCTCGTGCTCGGTGCGAGGTCGGCGCTCTTCGCACCGATCCCCGACGACCAACTCGGCCTCATCGTGGTGGACGAGGAACACGACCCCTCGTTCAAGCAGGATCAGGCGCCTCGATACCACGGCCGGGACGCCGCCATTCGACGCGCGCAGCTGGCGGGCTGCCCGATCGTGCTCGGCAGCGCGACGCCGTCGCTCGAAAGCTGGCACAACGCGACGGTCACCGAGCGATATCGGTTGCATCGACTCCCGGAACGGGCTCCCGGACTGCGACTCCCGAAGGTGACGGTCGTGGACTTCGCCGAGGAGCGTCGGCAACCGGGAACCGAAGGGGTCAGATTGATCGGACCCCGCCTTGGACAGGCGATCTCGGGGACCCTGGCCGGTGGCGGTCAGGTCATGCTCCTGTTGAATCGACGCGGCTACGCCAACTACGTCGGATGCCCGGACCATCGGTGCGGCTGGACGATGACCTGCGACCACTGCGACGCGGGAATGATCTGCCACCAATCGAGTGGAGAGATTCGAGAGCGGTGGGTCAGGTGCCATCACTGCGAAGCGCAACTTCGACTGCCGAGCCACTGTCCACTCTGCAAGAAGAGAAGCGTGGTGTTCGGGCTGGGCACCCAGCGGGTCGAGGAGGAGCTGCGCCGTCTGCACCCCGACCTCGTACTCGACAACGCGTTGGTCCGGGTGGACTCAGACTCCCTCCACTCGGCGGACGACTTCACGCGGGTGCTGGATCGATTTCGCTCCGGCGAGATCCGATTGCTCGCCGGAACCCAGATGATCGCGAAGGGGCTTGACTTCCCCGGAGTCCGTCTGGTGGGCGTGGTCAACGGCGACACGTCGATCAATCTCCCGGACTTCCGAGCCGCCGAGCGAACCTTCCAACTCGTGGCCCAGGTGGTCGGCCGGTGTGGACGCGGCGAAGCATCCGGCGAAGCGGTGATCCAGACGCTCCATCCGGATGCACCGGCGATCCGCCGGGCCGCCGAGCACGACTTCGAGGCGTTCGCGGGGCGGGAGCTCGAGGATCGGTCCCGATTCGGACTGCCACCAAGCCGACGACTCGCTCGCATCGTCGTCCGGGAATCCGACGAGGCGACCACCCTCGGCCTCGCCGAGGAGCTTCAGCGTCGCCTGCTCCCGCTGATCCCATCCGATCGCATCGAGATTCGCGGTCCGTGGCCCTGCGCCATCTCCCGAATCGCGGGTCGACATCGGATGCAGATCGAGATCCTCGCGGAGAGTGGCGGTGAGCTCGCCAAGTTCCTGGCGGAGGCCCGGTCGTACGGCGTCTTCACCGGTCCGCTGGCACTCGGCGAGCGGGTCCAGATCGACGTCGATCCGACGTCGCTGATGTAGTCCCGACCCCCGTCAATCTGCCGGCATTTCGTGGTTCTTGGCGACCGGTCGAAGGGGGGTTTGAGGTACAATTCTGGAACGTTCGAAGGCCGTTCCGACGGCCTCGGACGACGCCCGACCTTCATCCCCGATCCGACGACCGAAGGACCATTCCACATGTCACTGAACGGCTGGAACGCCGAGTTCGTGGACGACCTCTATCAGCGTTGGAAGACCGATCCCGAATCGGTCGACGCAGACTGGCGACGTTTCTTCGAGGGATTCGACCTGGGCCTCGAACGAACGCCGGGCCACGAGGATGTCGCCCACTCGCTCCAGGGCAAGGTCGACTCGCTGATCTACCACTACCGGGACATCGGGCACTTCGCCGCGGAACTCGATCCGCTCGGCGTCCAGCGCCCGTTCCCGGAGAATCTCACGCTCGAAAGCTTCGGCCTCTCCGACGCGCACC
>PKCT01000044.1 GCA_002862325.1 Phycisphaerae bacterium | reverse complement strand
CACCACGATCGCCGACCAGGTCTCCATCGGCCTCGGAATCACCCTCGGGCTCCTGCTCCTCGACCGCATCGCCGCCAACCGGCACGGCGTCACCATGCCACTCGCCTTCTGGCTGGTCTTCGCCGGCCTCGCGGTGCTCGCCCAGGAGTCCGGCTGGATCACGCTCATCTTCCTCTCGGCGACCGCCGCCACCGTGTGCTTCGCGGCCGCGTTCCTCGCGAAGTTCAGCGGCAATCCCTCGATCGGACGCGGCGGTCTGACGGTCGCGGTCATCCTGCTCGCGGTGCTGCCCGTCGCGGGGTTCCGTCAGACCTATGGTGAGTTCCCCTGGTGGTGCTGGGGCCTGGTGGTCGGCAGCCCGGTCGTCCTCCTGCTCTTCGAGAACCCGATCGTCGACCGGTTCCCCGCGTGGCTGCAGACGACCATGCGGATCGTCGCGGTCGCGATTCCCATCGCGATCGGCGTCGCGATCGCGGTCGGCGTCGGAATGGCCGACGATCCCAACGCCGCCGGCTACGGCAACTACGGTCCCTGAACGCGACGCGTCCCGATTCCACTCTGGAGATCGTTTCCATGATCACGCCCCTCACCCGCCTCGTCGCCTCCGCCGCCCTTGCCGGGATGCTCGCCGCAGCGGGATGCGCGACCGGCAGCGCGGACTCGGACGAGTGGTCGGGACGCATCGACTCCAAGACCCCCGAGACCCTGCTCGCGTCGCTCCAGGGCGCTGCGACCCAGTCGCTCAACGCCTACTACGACACCCTGCTCCAGTTCACCGACTGCGAGGCGCTGCCGGAGATGTGTCGACTCGTCGGCGCGCGAGCCGACGCGGCCCGCGAGATGATCGAACTGCGGGCGGCGATGATCGATCGCTACGGAGACCTCGGCCGCGCAGCCGCCACCGACATGCTGCGGTCGGCGTTCCTCGGTCAGTTCGAAGAGGTCGAACGTGCGTCGGTCCTCGTCGGTACGAGCGGTGACGTGGCGGTCCTCCGCATCGGCACCTCGGTCTATCGACTTCGGCGTCGCGGCGGCGACTGGCGAATCGTGCAGTTCCCCGACCCGCCGTACGACCCCGCGACCACCGCCGATGCGATCGAGATCCTGGTCGGACGCGTCAACACCATCCGTCGCGAGGTGCTCGACGGCAAGATCGGATCGATGCAGGAACTCGAACTTCGGATCGCGACCGCCCTCGGCGGCCGGTGAGTCGAAGGTCTTCGAGCGAGACGTCGAGTGGCGACGTCCGTCCGCACCCGCGACGCCTCGATCCCGGGAGACGTTCCATGAGCGATGCAGCGCACGACACGCCGAACGTGAAGGAGATCGATCATCTCGAGCGTCTGCTCGCGTCGTACGCGAAGATTCCGGACGGACGACGTCCCGGAGACTCCAAGCGGGCGGGACGCTTCCGGTCCGGCTGGCGACACGCGACCGACCCGAACAAAAGAGGGTACGGCGCGTCCGCTCTGGGCAAGATCACCTGGCAGAATCTGGGCTATCGACTGGGTACCGAGCTGGGGGACCACACCGAGTCGTGGATCCACGCGGTCTACGAACACGTCGCCGAGATCTGGGATGGTGCGTACTTCGCGCCGACCGAGGACGACGCGGTACTCGACGAACGTGCCGACGAATACGCCGAGCTCATCGAGGACGGCGCGAAGATCTACGAGGGCGAGGAAGGTCCGGCCCCACGCTCGACGGTGACCACCGCCAGTTTCCGAAGATCGCCCCGGGTGAAGGGTGCGGTCAAACGACTCGCTGGTGGGATCTGCGAGCTGTGCGATCGTCCCGCCCCGTTCATGAATCGATCCGGGAAGCCGTACCTGGAGGTGCACCACGTCATCGCGCTCGAGGAGGACGGACCGGACCATGTCTCGAACGCGGTCGCCATCTGCCCGAACTGCCATCGCCGATGCCACTACGCCGCCGACGCCGCGGACGTCGTGGAGACGCTCTTCGCGAAGGTGGCCCGACTTCGCCGTCCCGAGCCGCGCCCGTTCGAGGGGACGTGAGTCGGACGCGACGATCCGGCGAGGCCCCAACGACACCGCGGCCCGATGCGTCTGCATCGGGCCGCGGTTCGTATCATCCATCTGTTTCGAGGATTCGGATCACTTGTCCGAGTCCGGGATGCCCATCCCACTGCGGTCGGG
Organism: Phycisphaerae bacterium; assembly: GCA_002862325.1. Taxonomy (GTDB): domain Bacteria; phylum Planctomycetota; class Phycisphaerae; order Phycisphaerales; family SM1A02. The sequence continues at coordinate 3,315 of PKCT01000044.1, read as the reverse complement.
ACTGTCCGGGCGGGTCGCCGGGGTCCAGCCCTCGCCGCGATCGAGCGCTTCGAGCATGACCTCGACCGCCTTCTCGAGCTGCGGGTCGCCGCCGTCGAGCATGAGCGCCGGATCGTCGATCACCTCGATGTCCGGGTCGACGCCGTGGCCTTCGATGCCCCAGGTGCCGTCGGTCTCGTAGAAGCCGAAGGTGGGCACCGCGGTGTAGCCGCCGTCGATGAGTCGCGGGTTGCCGGAGATGCCGACCAGGCCGCCCCAGGTCCGGGTGCCGATGAGCGGTCCGAGCTCGTGGTACTTGAAGAGCCACGGGAACATGTCGCCACCGGAGCCCGCCCGACCGTTGATGAGCATCGCCTTCGGGCCGCTGTGACCGCTCGGGGGCCACTTCCAGTCGACCGCATCGCGTCGCGCCCAGTGGTTGGTGACCGGACGGTTCAGCATCTCGATGAACCGGTCGGGGATCTGCCCACCGCCGTTCCATCGTTCGTCGATGACGAGCGCCGGTCGGGAGGTCTGGCCGACGAATTGACGCACGAGATCGCTCTGTCCGTCGCGGCCGGTGTTCGGCACGTAGATGTAGCCGACCTTGCCGTCGCTGAGCTCGTGGACCGTGCGACGACGATCCTCGATCCAGTCTCGGTAGCGATGGTCGGATTCGTTGCTCATCGTCTTGACCGCGACCTGTCGCACACCGTCCTCCGCCTCGTCGTCGAGGATGTCGAGGACCACCGTTCGGTTGGCCTGGCCGACGAACGGTGCCCAGGGATCGGTCGAGAGGTCGACCGGCACGCCGTTCACCGCGACGACGACGTCGCCGGCGTCCACGTCGATGCCCGGTTCCTGGAGCGGGCTTCGCGCGTCGACGTCCCAGGGGCCGCCGCCGTAGATCTTCTCGATCCGCCATCCATCCGGCGCGTCGCCCTCGCCGGTGGCGGGGGCCCAGTCGACCGCGAGCATGCCGACGTTCATCGACGGTGAGCTCTCGCCGTCGCCACCCCAGTAGTAGGCGTGACCGCAATTCAACTCGGCGATCATCTCGCCGATGATGTAGCTCACGTCCTCGCGAGTCGTCGCCTGATCGACCATCGGAAGATACGCCTCGAGCACCGCGTCCCAGTCGACCCCGTGCAGTCCGGGATCGTAGAAGTGGTCGCGCTGGATTCGCCACGCGTCGGTCACGAGCTGTCGCCACTCCTCGCGGGGATCGATCCGCACCAGCATCGGACTGGTCACGACGCGGTCGCCGCCGCCGCCCGAACCGGCGTCGCGGATCACGGCACCACCGCCCGACGGGACGAGCATCTTCTTGCCGTTGGCGGTCATGGTGAAGCTGCCACCGCTGCCGGCGGACTTCTCGCTGGGCGAATCGTCGGTGATGTCGACCATCTTGATCCCGCCGTCGCGGCCGCGACGCACGTACATGAGCTGGTTCTTGTGGTTGACGTCGAGGTTGCCGAAGCTGCCGCGTCGTACGGGGATCTGCATCGCCCGCGATTCGAAGCCGTCGAGGTCGATCTCGATCAGATCTTCGGCCTCGTCGGACGCCTCGTCGTCGTCGGCTTCCTCGTCTTCGTCATCGCCGGAGATCCGGGTGCCGGTGATGACCGCCTTGCCGCTTCCGTCGTCGGGTTCGCCGGTGCCGGTCACGCGATCGCCGTCGATCTTCAGCGTGATCACCGCCGAGGGGCCGGCGTCGATCTGCATGACCAGGTCGAGCGTCATCGTGTCGCGATCGAAGGCGCCGGTGATCTCGCCCATGAAGATGGGGCTCGAGGCGCTGCCGGTCACGAGGTCGTCGTCGTTGAGGATCAGGTCGATCGAGATCGGGATCTCGCCCATGTTGGGGACCTCGACCATGCATTCCCAGCGACCACTCACCGGATCGTCCTCGGCATCGTCGTCCTCGGTCTCCTCGTCGGCGTCCTCGCCGTCCGCGTCCTCCTCGGAACCTTCGTCCTCCTCGGAACCTTCGTCATCCTCGTCCTCGTCCTCGGTCCACTCGACTTCGTCGCTCTCGACCAGCCAGGGACTCGGGACGTCTTCACGAAGCGGAACCGCCACCAGGACGCTGCTGTCGTCGTAGATCCAGGTGTTGTCCATCGTGGAGTAGCTCGGCGTGAAGGCGCGATCACTCGCGAAGTACATCCAGTCGCCCTCGCGATCGAAGGCCGGGGAGGTGTCGTTGAACATGCCGCTGGTCGCGGCCGTGGTCTCGCCCGTCGTGGTGTCGTGCAGGTGGATGCGCCCCATCGGAGAGTCCTCGGTTCCCGCCGACCAGGCGATCCAACGGCCGTCGTGGCTGAAGGACGGTCGAGGGAAGAGACCCCAGGGGTTGCGACCGACCTTCGTGCGCTCGCCGCTCTCGACGTCGACCCGATAGGCGGTGCCGGTCTTGTCTCCGTAGACGAGCGTGTCGCCGTCGGGACTCCACCAGATCGCGTTCTTGAAGTCGCCGAGATCGTCGGTGAGTCGACGTGGTTCGTCGCGACCGTCGCTGCGGCGGACGAAGAGCTCGTACTCGCCGGGTTCGTCGGAGAAGTACGCGATCCATCGGCCGTCGGGGCTCCAGGACGGGTTGCGTTCCGCGAAGCCGGCGGTGCGGCTGAGGTTGCGGGGCGTGCCGTTCTTCGCCGGCAACGTCCAGAGATCGCCGCGGGCCTGCACCGCGACCCGCTTGCCTTCGGGCGACGGGGACCACGCCTGCAGGAAATCCGACGCATCGACCATCGAGGGGCGAAGCGTCGCGGTCGCCCCGGGGATGTCGATCTCGACCGGCGAGCTTGCATTGGTGCGGGCGTCGTAGAGCCAGATCGAAGGTCCGTTCTGGAAGACGATGCGGGCCGAGCCGTCCTCGGGGCCGATCGCCGGCCACTTGATGTCGTAGTCGGCGAATCGGGTGAGCTGCGTGCGATCACCATCCTCGAGGTCGTACTTCCAGAGGTTGAGGCGATGCTCGTCGCCACCGTCGGAAAGGTAGTAGAGATCGTCGCCGTGCCACATCGGGAAGGAGTCGGTGCCTTCCCAGTCGGTCACCCGTCGCGACTCGCCGGTCTTCAGGTTGACCAGCCAGATGTCGCTCGCCATGCCGCCGCGGTATCGCTTCCAGGTGCGGCCGTCGCGCTCGATCGGCGTGTAGGCGACCCATTCCCCATCCTCGTGGATGGCGGCGTTCGCGCCGTAGGGCATCGGCAGCGCCGTGGGCAGACCGCCCTCGGCGTCGACGCGGTAGATCCGCGCGGCGCGGGGGACGCCACCCATGCCGCCGGCGCTGTAGAGCAGATCGCCGTCGGGCGACCAGTCGCTCAGTCGCTCGCC
>PKCT01000175.1 GCA_002862325.1 Phycisphaerae bacterium | reverse complement strand
GTAGCTCAGCTGGTTAGAGCGCACCCCTGATAAGGGTGAGGTCGGAGGTTCGAGTCCCCCCGGGCCCATTCGTGCAGCCCCTCTCGTGAGCAATCACGGGAGGGGTTGTGCTTCAGGCGACGCTGCCAAGATCCTCGCTTCCTCGGCGTGGGGATCGCCTTTGATGACGTACGCTTCACTTCGGAGGATGCTGTGCCACGTCGTCTGCCCCGAACAACGGTGTCGAGTTTCATCTTGGTCCCGGTCACCGATCCGGTCTGAGGTGGTGACTCAGGGACTCGATTCGGTCAGGCCGAGCATCGCCTCGATCGCGAAGACCTTTCCGTCGACCGGCTCGCCCGCGGCGAGTCTTGCGGCGAGAACGCCGGGCAGGAGATCCCTCGGCACCACGTGAACCTTGATTCGTTCGTCACCGACGCCTCCTCCCGGATCGCGTCTGTCCGCCTCCCTTGCGACGAAGATCGTGACCTGCTCGTCCGTGAGGCCGGCGGAGCTCGTGACCATGCCCAGCTCCGTCCATTGCGTCGAGGTGAAACCGGTCTCCTCGCGCAGCTCTCGTTGGGCCGCTTCGAGTCGAGTTTCCCGGGACTCGTCGGGTTCGTCTCCCACCAGTCCCGCGGGAAGTTCCAGAACGGGACGTCCAACTGGGACACGGTGCTGCTCGACCAGGATCACCTCGTTGGCGGTGGTGAGCGTCACGATCCCCACCACGCCGGTTCCGCGGGTACGGGTGGTGTACTGCCACCCCTCCGATTCGACCAGCTGAAGGAAGGGGGGATGAGCGTCGGGGCGGGAATCGGACATGCACGGATCATGCCATCTGCGATCGATGTGAGTACAGGCGGGTGGGACCTCTGGATAAGTGTTCGACGGCTCTGCGGTCTCGGTCGTCGATGGCGGTGGCGTGGTCACATGTCCTCATGGGCGAGGTGAACACAGTCGTCGCGATGATCGAGTCCGGATCGTGGCTGCGAGCCGGCGTGGGAATCGCCGTTCTGTGCGTCATCGCCTGGGCGTTCTCCGCCGATCGTCGTCGATTCCCCTGGCGGGTGGTGCTCGGCGGGATCGGGCTTCAGGTCGCCATCGCGCTGCTGCTGCTCAGAGTCCCCGGGACCTCCATGGCGTTCGAGTGGCTGGCGACCAAGGTGACGGTCGCCATCGGCATGGCCTCCGCGGGCGCCGAGTTCCTCTTCGGCCCGCTCGCGTCGCCCGGAGGTCCGGCCGGATTCGTCTTTGCCTTCCGCGTTCTTCCGGTCATCGTCTACTTCGCGGCCGTCATGGCGGCGCTCTACCACCTGGGCATCATGCAGCGGATCATCGCCGGCATGGCCTGGGTCATGCGGCGGACGCTGGGCGTCTCGGGTCTGGAATCCGTCGCCGTCGCGGCCAACGTCCTGGTCGGGCAGACCGAGGCACCGCTCTGCATCCGTCCCTTCCTTCCCCGCATCACGCGATCGCAGTTGATGGTCGTCATGGCGTCGGGCTTCGCCACGATCGCGGGAAGCGTCTTCGCCGGATACGTCGAATTCCTGGGGGGGACGGACGAAGCACGCCGGGTGATGTTCGCCAAGCATCTCCTGACCGCCTCGTTGATGTCGGCACCCGCGGCCTTCGTGATGGCGAAGATCATCCTGCCCGAGAAGGAGGTCGAACCCGTCGAGACGCTCGAGGCCCAACCGGTCGTCGAGCGACCTGCGGCGAACACGCTCGACGCCGTCGTGCTCGGGGCGTCCGACGGACTCAAGCTGGCATTGAACGTCGGTGCGATGCTGGTCGCGTTCATCGCGATACTCGCGCTTCTGGATTGGCCCTTGAGGGCCCTGAGCGACGTTTCCTGGATTGCGGCATGGCGTGCCGAGGCGGGGATCGGCGTGTTCAGCATTCAAGGTCTCCTCGGCGTGATCTTCCGACCGATCGCGTGGTTGATCGGATCGCCGGTCGAGGACATGGCGGCGATCGGCCGTCTGCTCGGAACTTCGGTGGTGGCGACCGAGTTCGTCGCCTACGCGGAGCTGGCGGATCTTCTGGAGCGGGAGGCGATCTCGCCTCGCGCAGCCGTGGTCGTGACCTACGCGCTCTGTGGATTCGCGAACGTGCCCTCGATGGCGATCCAGATCGGTGGCCTCGGCGCGATAGCGCCCAGTCGACGAGCGGAGATCTCGGACATCGCCCCTCGGGCCCTGATCGCGGGCCTCCTCGCGTGCTGGTGCACTGCGACGCTCGCATCGTCGATCGTGTCGCAGAACGTCTAGCGAGCCACGCGGTCGACGGTGATTCCGATCGGGGTACCATTGCCGCGTGTCTGGTGTGAACGTCCTCATCCTGGCCGGGCTTGGTGGTGCTTGTGGCGCGACACTTCGATACGCGATGCTCGAGGTGTGTTCGCGAGCGTTCCGACTACCCGCCTGGTTCACGATCTTCCTCGTCAACGTGGCGGGCGGGGGGCTGGTCGCTCTGGCCTACGCAGCAAGTCTGGCCACGGGAATGCATGCATTCGTCGTCGTCGGCCTGCTTGGAGGATTCACCACCTTCTCGACCGCGATGATCGACGTGGTCCTTCTCTACCAGCTTGGTCGGAAGGTGACCGCGGTGGTGATCTGGATCTCGACCCCGGTCCTGGGGCTGCTTGCCTGGATCCTGGTCTCATGGCTGGCTGGAGGACACGCTGCATGAGGCCGACGAGCGCAGCATCCGCGGTCAGGTTGGCTCCATTCGTCGCGCTCGGAGGCGCCGTCGGTGCGATGCTTCGACATCTGATCGAGTGGTCCGTGCATGCGCTCGGCGGAGACGTGGGATCGGGCTTGGCGATCGTCAACCTGCTCGGCGCGTTCCTGATCGGTCTTGTGTACGTACGATTCGATCCGCAAGGCGGACCTTCGGACGCCGAATCGCCGCTCTCGGAGCTCGGGGGGCGGGAGCGAATGCTCGCGTTCCTCGGGGCCGGCGGCCTGGGAGCTTTCACGACCTATTCGGGCCTCGTGTCCTGGCTGGGATCGGGAGCTCCCCAGCCTCTGGAATCAGGCATGATGGTCGAACTCCTGATGATGCTGCTTCTGGGACCGGTCATGGTGCTCCTCGGGTTGTCGATCGGGCGAAAACAGCGATCTTCGTTCGATTCGCGGTCGTGATACGCCAGGGAAATCGGACGACCGTTGTGGGCGGAGGGTCCGCCTTGGGAGGCCTCGTCACGGTTGAGACCGACGACCGAAGTCCGACTCGCAACATTCGATCCGACTCCAGCGATCCCGTCAGCCGTGATCCTGGAGCGCACGCCGGGCTTGGTGCGGCGGCGGTCACGAAAAGAGGATCGAGGTTCTCCGGCCCGACGGCACCACACGGGCCTGGAGTGATGTTCCGGCCGACCGGGTCGTCAAGCCCGAGCCCGGTGGGGGGATGGTGCAGACGCCTCGGGCTAGTCCCGGGCGTAACGCCAGCCTCGCGAGGCTTCGAGGCGTTCCGCGAGTCGGTCGAGTGCGCGATCGAGTCTGCGGCGGTCGTTCCGGTCTCCCGCCTCCTTCTCCCACCATGGCCCTCGGATCTCCAGTCGTCCGGCGTTTCGATCGAACCGTGGATCGATCCTTCCCACGAAACGTTCTCCGTGGAGGATCGGCATGACGTAGTAGCCGTAGCGACGTTTGGCCGCGGGGGTGAACGCCTCGAACCGATAGTCGAACCCGAATCGACGCTCGAGGCGTCTTCGATCCCGGATGACCGGGTCGAACGGGCACAGCAACCGGAATTCGTCCGACCAGGGATCGAGGTTCGCCCAACGTCGAGCATGCGGGGTGGCGACGGCCCGCTGTCGTCCGCCCTGGATGTCCTCGATCATGACGGGATCGATATCGCCCGAGTCGATCGCTCGGTCGCACCAGTGGCGTGCTTCCACGATGGGGACCGCCTTCCAGAACGCTGCGATTTCGCCCGGAGTGGCCACTCCCAGTCGATCGATGGCCGATCGGCACGCCCAGTCGATCAGCTGACGGCGCGGAGGGCGTTTCGTTCGATGGGCGGCGGCATGGACCCGAGCTGCGAGGTCGTAGCGTTTCTCGAATCCCTCACGTCCCTCGATCGCCACCTGGCCCGTGCGCCAGAGGTGTTCCAAGGCGACCTTGCCCGGGTGCCAGTTCCACCAGGTTCCCTCGCCCCGGCGATCAGGAGCCAGTTCGCGAGCCCGGATCGGTCCATTCCGGCGGACCTCGCGAAGCACGCGGCGGAGAAGCGATGGCGCGTCCTGCCCGCCTAGTCGCTTCGTCCACCAGGCCCGCTCGAGCGATCGAGCCGCATGGGCCTTGAATCGATGCTTCCAGAAGGGATAGAACTCGATCGGTATCACGCTCGCATCGTGCGTCCAGTGTTCGAAGAGTCGACGATCGCGTTCGAGGAGGCGGGTCAGCGAGGAAGGCCGGTAGCTCTCCAGGCGTGCGTGCAGGATGAGGTGGTGGGCCCGTTCGATGACGTTGATCGAATCGACCTGTACGAATCCCAGCGTGTCGATCAGTGTCTGGACGGACGCCGGCCCGCTCCGGCGGCGGGGTGGGGCGGAGAGTGCCTGGGCCGCCAGGAGGATGCGTCTCGCCTGTGACGGTCGGACCAGCCAGGCATGGGGGGGTGGGCTCGGCAGAGCTGGATCTCCTGCTCGTCTCCGGAAACAGTCGGGCAGCGTATCATGCCCGATTCCTCCGGCGTCGATCGTCGATTCGTCGGATGTGGATCAACCTCGAAGCCTCGATCTCAGGAGAGACCTCACACCATGGGACGCGCGAAGATCAGTGTCATCGGAGCCGGAAACGTCGGTGCGACCTGTGCCCACTGGGCCGCCGCGAAGGAGCTCGGCGACATCGTCCTGCTCGACATCCCCGACAAGGAAGGGGTGGCCAAGGGGAAGGCGCTCGATTTGTACTGCTGTGCCCCGATGGAGCGATTCGACGCGAACGTCCACGGCACCTCCGACTACGCGGACACCGCCGGGAGCGACGTGGTCATCGTCACGGCCGGCTTGCCTCGGAAGCCGGGCATGAGTCGCGACGATCTCATCGAGACCAACGTGAAGATCGTCAAGTCGGTTTCGGAAGAGGTCGCGAAGCATTCCCCAGATGCGGTCATGATTCTCGTCTCCAATCCTCTCGACGCCATGGTGTACACCGCATGGAAGGCGAGTGGCTTTCCGAGCCACCGAATCGTGGGACAGGCCGGCTGCCTCGACGTCGCTCGGTATCGAGCCTTCCTGGCGATGAAGCTGGGGTGCTCGGTGGAGGACATTTCGGCCCTGCTCCTCGGCGGCCACGGCGACGACATGGTCCCGCTCCCGCGCTACACCTCGGTCCACGGCATCCCCGTGCATCAGCTTCTCTCGGACGCAGATATCACCGAGTGCGTGGATCGCGCCAAGGTGGGCGGTGGTGAAATCGTCAAGCTGATGGGCACCAGTGCGTACTACGCACCCGCGTCGGGTTCCGTCCAGATGGCCGAGGCGATCATCAAGGACAA
>PKCT01000091.1 GCA_002862325.1 Phycisphaerae bacterium | reverse complement strand
GCTTGCGGGCGATGCTGGCGAGTACGACCGAGAGGGCCAGGTCGTCGTTGGTCTGGCGAATTCGGAGCGACGGTGGAGCGTCGACGAGCTGCGGGGCCGTCGAGACCGAGTCGAGATACACGTCGTACCGCCGCGCGTCGTCGGTGCCGCGCCGAACGCCGCCGGCGACGATCGATCGGATCAGGATGGTCGGGTGGTCCTCGAGCAGATGCGTGGCTCGAACTCCAGCGTAGCCGTGGAGATCGACCTGCCGGCGAAGCCACGTCTCCGCCGATTCGCGGTGGCTTATCCGGGTCTCTTTCCTGCTCTCCGACGATGCGTCGGTTCCATCGTCGGCATCACGGGGAGGAATCCGGTCCCGGATGTTGCCGAGGATCTCGCTGGCCTGTCGCAGTCGATCACGCCATGCGCGGGCGGTCTTGAGGTACTGGTCCAGATTGCCGACCGGAAGTTGGGACTCCGCTCGACCGCCGTTCCCGGAGGGCGCGTCTCCGGCCGGTTCGTCCGACGTGGTCCCAGATGACTCCACAAGGCGGCCGGGACTCGCCCGGGGGACGTCGTTGTAGACCTCGGCCGCCTCCATGAGATCTATGGAGATGCGCCGTCGAAGCATGTCCGAGATGTCGACGTCGGCGACCAGGCGACTCGCGGCGACGATGTTCCGGTCGAGTCGATCGGAGTCGCACACCGCGAGTTCGCGCAGCTCGATGCGACCGCTCCAGTCGATTCGAAGATCCGCGAGATCGACGGTCGCACCATTGATCTTGGTGAGGCGATCGATCACGAGATTGCGAGCGACGCCGTCGGCGAACATCCAGCCTCCGAAGACCATCATGGCCACCAGCCCGAGCGAGAGTGCGACGCCGCTGACCCGCACCGGTAGGCCCGACCGGCCCTGAAGCTCGGTGAATCCGCCCTTGGGGATGCCGCCGAAGACGATCCAGGCCAGGAAACGGACCGAACGGCGAGCAGTCAGGACCTGGAAGGCCTCACTCGTGGATTCGAGTCCGGCGAGACGTCCTCTAAGTCGTCGAATCGCGGCGGCTGTGATCAGGCCGAGTCCGATCCCGACGAACAGTCCGAGCACGAGACCACCGACGGCGAGATAGCTGTCGAAACCGAGCCATGCCGTCACGGGAGCGTTGACCAGGATGCGGAAAATCGGTTGGAGGGGGCCGTCCAGCAGCAGAACGCCGAGGTGGAACGCGATGGGTGCAGTCGCGATCGAAACGAGTTTCATCGCCGCCGCGACGAGGCCTGCGAGAAAGACGTTGGCGTTCAGGACGAGCAGGGCGAGCGCGAGCATGAAGGCGGCGACCCAGCCACCGCCGGTGATCGGCAGGAAACCGATCAGTGAACCGAGAACACAGGCGAGCAGGATCTGGATCGGCGTCGCCGTACCAAGCAGGGTTCGCAGGAACTTACGAATCGTCAGCACGTCTGGGATCCTCCACATCGGATCCTACCCTGATCGACGCGAATCGAGGCGCGGTAGGCTCTCGGGTGGATTCCCCTGATTCAACGGAGCGCGACTTCATATGGTTCGACTCGCAATATCGATGGTGTTCGTCGGTCTCATCGTCCTTTGCGGTCCGGGTTGCAGTTCCCAGGATCCGGTCGGGGTGCGAATCACCGTCGACGAGGGTGGAAGCGGAAAGATCGCGGTCGCCGCGATGACCATTCCCAAGTCGGAGATCTTCGATTCCGGCGCATCGGAAGGGATCGTCTGGGACGATGCCGTGAAGCTCCAGGTCTCGGCCGGCGAGTTCGACCGCCTTTCGTCGGTGCGCATCCACGATCTGGAGGTCGATTCGGTCAACCTTGATTCGGCGACCGGTTCCATCAGAATCAAGATCCCTCGGGGAACCCGAGCCGTCTGGTTCCGCCATCTCCACGTCCCCAAGAGTGACCGGTCGATGTTGCGGGAGTCGCTTCAGGAATCCGTGCAGGAACTCGATCTCCATGAGAACGTCACGCTGATCGTGGAGATCCTCGATGCAAGAGTCGCCGGAAGTCTCCTGCAGCCGGTACCTCGGGTCAGCGTGACCGCCAAGCGCGACACGGTCACCATGGTGGCTCCGCTGGAGGTCCTCGAGGAGGACGCGGACGATCTCGTCCTGGTGATCAACTGGGAGCGCCCCAATCCGCCGGCGTCGACGAATCGATAGATCGTGACGTTGGGATTCAAGCGTCTCTCGGAAGAATCCGGATGGTCTCGACCGGCTCCCCCGGTAAGAGTGGCGTGGGCTCGGCCACGGACCAGGACGTATGCAGATCGTCGAAGTGACGTGATTTCGGATCGCCGGACTGCCCGCCCGGCGTCGTGAGGATCGCCTCCTCGAGTCGACTTGGTGCGGCGACCAGACGCGCACTCGCACCGAAGGCACCCGCCTGCACTCGAACCGCTCCCCAATGTCCCGGCTGCGGGACCGGCGGAAGATCGAACGTCGATCCGACCAGGGGATGCGCCTGGCCCAGTGGATGTTGAAACGAGCCTCGATTGCGTTCCGCCCAGGGGGTGTCACCGTTCTTCAGTCCGGCGTCGATGGCATCCATCGTCGCCTGGTCGAGGATCGACGCCCATCCCGGGTGACCGGCCGGGAGCAGCTCCGGATCCTGTGAATGAATCGCAGCGAGCACCGGCGCTTCGTTCATCGCCATCGCGGCGAGCCTGATCGTCGAGGGATCCGCTTCGACGTCCGGAAGTCGCATCCCTTCGAGCAGGGCGATCTTGGCCGACTCGAGCACCGATCGGCGAAACGCCGAGACGACCGGTACGGCCAGCGTGTCCGCGGACGCTCGGCCGTCCCAGCCTCGAATCATGGCCGCCGTCTCCACGCCGCCCGACAGTTCCGGGCGTGCATCGAGGGCGTCGATGAGAAGGGAGTGATAGGGGACGAAGTGCTGGATGAACTCGTCGTGCTGAAGATCGAAGAGATCCGCTTCGACGAAGGTCTCGCGTTCGCCGAGAAGTTCCCTGATGCGATACGCCCGGCCGGGTTCCGCCCAAACCTGGCCGATCCTGGCGGCCTGGACCTCCGGCACCAGTCGATTGTTCGCGGTGAAGAGCACGCCGCTCGGTGGATCCACGACACGAGGTCGTTCCGTTTCCGCCAAGGGCCCGAACCATCCGACCTGTGCATCGTGGGCGACGGCGGACAGCCCGTCGTATCCGACTCGATTCGGGATCCAGCCGCTGATCGTCCAACCGATCCGTCCGTCGGAGTCGACCACCAGGACGTTCTGCGACGGTCCACCCCATCCTGCGGCGATGTCCAATCCTTCATCGACGTCTGCGGCCTCGTAGAAGTCGAGGATGTCGAAGTTGACGGCGTTCGGCTGATCCATCGTACGAAGCAGTGCAACGTCGCCGGAATCGTCGCTCCGTACGATCGGACCCCAGCGTGTGAAGCGGCTTCGAAGCGTCTTCGGCCGCGCGCCTGCGATCTCGATGGTCACGTCTCGATCGTCGAAGCGCTCCCAGCCGTTCGGGCCGCGATATCGATTCGGATCGTCCGGATCCCTCTGGACGAGCACCAGATCCTCGAAATCGCCGGTCGTGTTGGTCAGTCCCCATGCAATCCGGCGGGTGGCTCCGATGGTGATCCCCGGCGTTCCAGGAAGGGTGAGTCCCACCGCCTCGACCCCGGGCCATGAGAACGCGACGCGATACCAGATCCCTGGGGCCAGATACCTGAGATGCGGATCGTTCGCCAGGATCGCGCCTCCGTGACCGGAACGAGCACCGGCGACCGCGAAGCTGTTCGACCCGGGGTGGAGGGGATCCGCCAGCAGATCGGATGGGCGTTCGAATTCCGGCTGGACCGATCGGTTCGACGTCGACTTCACTGGTGCTCGCAGCAGTGGTTCGGGCTGACGCGGTTCGACCAGCAGGGCGTCCCAGGGCGAACGGGTGGAGAGGAGCCACGTGGCCGAATCCTCCGAGACGAGCGATCGAAGCGCGGCGACCCGCGGCTCCTGATCCGAGGTTCGTTGCAGGAGATCGAACATGGCGAGGACGACGAGCACGCAGTCCTCGGGGCTCCACGCGCGAGGCATGGCGTTGAGAATCGCGTACTCCACGGGTGGTTCCGTCCACGTTCCCATGCCGGCGTTCACGCCCTTGGTGTACACGTCCAGGATCATCTTCTGATCGACCGGCAAGGAGGCGAGGATGGTCTGGGCCAGAGATCGACGACGCGCGATCGCCGGTTCTCGATCGAGGGGAAGAAGAGCCGGTCCGGCCAAGGCGGCGAGCTCACCGGCCGCCGACCTACGAAGAACGTCCATCTGGAAGAATCGGTGGCGAGCGTGGAGGAAACCGAGTGCTGCATGGGCGTCCTCGGCGTCCTCGGCGATGATTCGAGGGACGGCGTGGCCGTCGAGTTCGATCGTCACCGGCGCGGTGAGACCCGTCATCCTCAGATCCCGGGTCTTCGACGAGGGGGACGCCCCCAGGACGATCGTGGAGGCCGTGAGAACGCACGCACAAGCGATTCGAGTCTGCGAGAAGATGGGCATGGTGTCTCCGCCGGTGGTCGATGTCCGTTCGAGGTCACCGTAGCATGTGAGGATGAACGACAGAAGTCCAGACCGAATCCTCTTCGCAGTGCTGTTCATGGCCCTCGCGTTTGGCTGCGAGAACGAGGCGACGAAACCCGGCGATCAGGTCGCCGACACGAAACAGGCAACCGCGCCGGCCGAAAAGCCGGTCGAAGCCATGGCTGCCTCCGAACCCCAATCCGTCGAAGAAGGATCGATCACGGATCCCGAGATCGAGTTTGTCCCGGTCGAACGACTGGTGATCACCGGTGCCCAGGTTCTTTCGGAACTTCGTGAGGGACCGGATGGTGGATGGGAACCCGTCGGCTTCGACGAGACGACGATCGTGGTCGAGGACGGCGCGGTGGCGCGTCTGGTCGACGCCAGGAGCTACCAGCTCACCCCCAACGACGTCGTGATCTCGGCTCGCGGCCGATGGGTCATGGCAGCGCCGATCGTGTTCGGTCCACCCGAGAGCGAATCCGACATCGCGGATTCGCTCTCCGGCGGAGCCATGGTGGACCTCACGCTTTCGGGGATCGGTGGGGTGGTCGTGCCCGATCAGGTTCTCGACACCGCCGCGGGACGGTGCGCCGTCGCCCGTCGGAAGAAGCGAGAGATACCCTCCGCCGCCCTCCTCGGTCTGGATGCCGGTCGCTACGCTTCGATCGGTGAGCGTTTTCCCCGCGTGGGCGTCTCATCCGAGAGCGGGAGGGATCTCAGCGGTTGGATCGGACGTCGGATCGAATCCGGCGCATCCTCGGGCGCGATTCTCGCCGAACTCACGATTCTGGCCGCCAAGGAGATTGGACGTCCGGATCTGGGACGGGTCGAGGTCGGTTCCCGCTCGGACCTCCTGATCCTCGATGGAGATCCGCTCGCCGCACCGATGTCGATTCTGGATCCCTTCGCGGTGACCTTCGGTGATCGCGCGATTCGACGAGCCGAGATCGAGGTGCTGCGCGACGCGTCGATGC
>PKCT01000268.1 GCA_002862325.1 Phycisphaerae bacterium | reverse complement strand
TGACGGAGGACGAGAAGGAGGCCGCTTTGTCGCGAGTCACCTATTGCTCCGACATGGGCGATGCGTCATCGGCGGACTGGGCGGTCGAAGCCGCCACCGAGAACCCCGAGGTCAAGGCGGCTCTCTTTGCGAAGATGAAGGAGACCTTCCCCGATCACGCGGTGCTCGCCACCAACACCAGTTCGATCTCGATCACGAGCATCGCCACCGCGACCGGGGATGCTGCGGACCGAGTGGTCGGCATGCACTTCTTCAACCCAGTGCCGATCATGAAGCTGGTCGAGGTGATCAAGGGTCTTGCCACCAGCGATGAGACCGTGGCTCGGACCATCGCGTTGGCCGAACGCATGGGGAAGACCCCCATTCCCGCCAATGACCGGGCGGGTTTCGTCTCCAACCGTGTCCTCATGCCCCTCATCAACGAAGCCTTCTGCGCCTGGATGGAGGGGGTTGCGGAACCCGAGGCGATCGACGAGATCATGAAGCTCGGCTGCAACTTCCCGATGGGGCCGCTCAGACTCGCCGACTTCATCGGTCTCGACGTCTGCCACGACATCATGATGGTGCTCTACCGCGAGCTCGGTGATCAGAAGTTCTTCCCATGTCCCCTCCTTCGACAGCTCGTCACCGCGGGACGGCTCGGCGACAAGTCCGGCCGCGGCGTCTACGAATACTGATTCTCCGCGGTCGATCGGCGGGCCGGGTCGGAGATGTGACCGGAAACCACGTGGCACGTACCCCTTTCCGGACGGGGAAATCGTCCAAGGTCCTCCGAAGCGTCACGCCGACACGGCGGACGACCCAAAGCAGGTTGATGGGACGCCAAGATTCCGGTCCGGTTGGCTACCATTGACATCGAAGAAGAGCGTTTCCATCGGATTCGAGGATCACCAGCATGAGCACCGTGCAGCCAAATTCGACGCCGAACGGCGATCCCGCCGCGAGTGTGCAGCCCGAGTCCGTGACGCTGTCCGGATACGAAGTCTCGCCGGTCTACGGTCCCGACGTGGTTCCCACGACCTCGGAGGGCGATGCGCTGCGTCCGGCGGATCGCATCGCCGATCCGGGGCAGTATCCGTTCACCCGCGGGGTTCACCCGACGATGTACCGCAGCCGGCTGTGGACCATGCGGCAATTCGCCGGGTTCGGATCCGCGGACGACACGAACCGTCGATTCAAGTATCTGCTGGAGAATGCGAAGGGCACCAAGGCGAACACCGGTCTGTCGACCGCGTTCGACCTTCCCACGCTCATGGGTCGCGACTCCGACGATCCACTGTCCGCGGGTGAAGTCGGGCGATGCGGCGTGGCGATCGACACGATCGACGACATGCATCGGCTCTATGCGGACATTCCGGTGGGCGACGTCACGGTGAGCCAGACGATCAACGGACCGGCATGTGTGATCTGGGCGATGTACCTGGGCATGGCGCGGGAGCGGGGGATCGACTGGAAGGACCTGGGGGGCACGCTTCAGAACGACATTCTGAAGGAGTTCCACAGTCAGAACGAGTTCATCTACCCGCCGGAGGCGAGCGTGAAGCTCGTGGTCGACACCATCGAGTACGCCGCGCGACATCTCCCTCGCTGGAACAGCGTCTCGATCTCGGGGTATCACATCCGCGAGGCCGGCTCGACCGCGACCCAGGAGCTGGCGTTCACGTTGCGGGACGGCATGGAATACGTCGAGGCCGCGATGAGCCGCGGTCTCGATGTGGACGTCTTCGCCCCTCGGCTCTCCTTCTTCTTCAACGCCCACAACGAGTTCTTCGAGGAGATCTGCAAGCTCCGCGCCGCACGCAGGATCTGGGCCACCGCCATGAAGGAGCGCTTCGGCGCGAAGAACGAGCGGTCCTGGTGGATGCGGACTCACGTCCAGACCGCCGGTTGTTCGCTCACCGAGCAGCAGCCGCTCAACAACATCGTCCGCGTGGCCTACCAGGCGATGGCCGGCGTACTCGGTGGATGCCAGAGCCTGCACACCGACTCGATGGACGAGACTCTGGGTCTCCCGACCGAAACGGCCGTCCGGGTCGCATTGCGAACGCAGCAGATCCTCGCCCACGAGACCGGCGTCCATCGGACCGTCGATCCGCTCGGTGGGTCGTGGTTCGTCGAAGGCCTCACGGACCAGATGGAGGAGGATGCGAACGGCATCATCTCGACCATCGACGATCTCGGTGGCGTGGTTTCCGGCATCCACAAGGGCTACTTCCGTCGCGCGATCGCCGAAGCGAGCTATCGAACCGGGCAGGAGATGGAGGCTGGTGATCGGATCGTGGTCGGTGTGAACGCCTACACGGACGGCAACGACGACCAGCAGGTCGAGATCCTGCAGATTCCCCACGCCGTCGAGACCGACCAGTGCGACCGACTCGACCAATATCGGGCCAAGCGCGATGCCGATGCGGCCGATTCCGCGCTCGACGCGATCAGAGATGCCGCCCGAGCGGGTGACAACGTCATGGACGCCCTCGTGGAGGGTGCCCTGGCCCGATGTACCCTCGGCGAGATGGTCCAGGCCATGGCGGATGTCTACGGCCGGTACTCGGGCGGTCCGGAGTGGTAGGGGGGCTGGAGGGCCTCCTTTCGAACTTGTTGTAGGGATCGCCGACACCAATCTCTCGCTTGCCGTACACTCCGCGGCGTCGGACCTCGGATGGCCGGGGACGACAACCGCTCCGAGTGCTGATCCGCCCTGATGGTCACCTTGGATTCGACTCACAGGGCAGGACTCGTAGCATGAAGCTCTTCGTTGGAAATCTCCCCTTTAGCGCAACCGAGCAGGAAATCCGTGACGCTTTCGAAGCCCACGGAGACGTCTCGGATGTCGCCGTCATCACCGATCGAGAGACCGGCCGTCCCCGCGGCTTCGCGTTCGTCGAAATGCCCGACTCCGGTCAGGCCAACGCCGCGATCGAAGCCCTCAACAACACCGACTTCGGTGGCCGTTCCCTGAACGTCAACGAAGCGCGACCTCGCGAAGACCGGCCTCGCGGCGGCGGTGGTGGTGGCTACCGCGGCGGCGGTGGTGGCGGCAACCGCGGCGGCGGTTGGTGAACCTCGTCGGGCTGAGCTTTTGCTTCGCAAACGCTCGGTACTGATACACTGGCGGGTGACGTCTCTGCGTCACCCGCCTTTTCTCTATCCCAAGCTTCGGGAATCCGTCACCCCGTCCTGGGCGAAGATCGTCTGCATGTCTGAAGAACTTTTCTACCGGGGGCTCCCGCTCGGGACCCGAGTCGGGAACCTCGTCGCGATCCTGCTGCCAATGGCGGGGCTCATCTTCGCCATCGTCCATCTGTGGGGATCCGGCGTGGACCTGCCGCAGATCCTGTTGATGACGTCGATGTACATCCTGACCGGTTTTGGGATCACGATCGGCTATCACCGCTACTTCACCCATAAGTCCTTCAGTACGAGCCGGCCGATGGTCGCGGTGCTGGGAATCCTTGGTTCGATGGCCGCGGAGGGATCGATCATCCGTTGGTGCGCGACGCACCGCAGCCACCACCAGCACAGCGATGGAGAGGACGATCCGCACTCTCCGCACGGTCATGGAGATGGCCCGATGGGCGTGATCAAGGGACTGTGGACCGCCCACATGGGTTGGATCTTCCATCCCCCTTCGGCCGACTCGCTGGAGCGGTACGTCCCGGACCTTGAGCGGGACGCGCTGATTCAACGACTGAGTCGTCTGTTTCCGCTCTGGGTCGCCCTCGGTCTGATCATTCCCACCCTCATCGGTGGTCTGCTCGAGCTCGCGATGGGGCGAGGCTTTCTCTACGGCATGCTGCTTGGATTCGTCTGGGGTGGACTCGTTCGCATCCTCGTCGTGCATCACATCACCTGGAGCGTGAACTCGATCTGTCACATCTGGGGGACCAAGCCGTTCCGATCCGCCGACGAAAGCCGCAACAACGCGATCGTCGGCGTCCTGGCGCTCGGTGAGGGCTGGCACAACAACCACCATGCCTTCCCGAGTTCGGCGAGGCATGGGCTGGAGTGGTGGCAGTTCGATTCAAGCTGGCTCGTGATTCGAAGCCTCGAGAAGATCGGCCTGGTGAGAGATGTGAGGACGCCCTCGGCGCAGCGAATCGCCGCGAAGCGACGCGATGTCCCGTCGGCACCGTTCTCGCCCGCGGTTCGCAAGACCTCGATGATCGAGGAGAAGCCCGCCCCGATGGTGTCCGGACAGTCTTCCAAGGCGGCCGCCGAGGACCATTAGGCGGCCCCCAATGGCCGCCCGGCCGATTCGGGAGCCCTTCGAGGTCAATCGCTGTACCCTCTAGCTGCAGCGTCTTCAGGCTTCCTTGGAGGAATCCATGCGTCTCATCGTGGCGGCAATGGCCGGAACCATCATCGTGTTCACTTGGGGATTCGTCTCCTGGACGGTGCTGGAGTTCTGGTCGGAGGAAATCGATTTTCTCCCAACCGAGAATGTCTCGACCTATGAGTCCTTCATGGGCTCGACGGGATCGATTCCGGAATCCGGGGCCTACGTCTTCCCGGCTCGTCCCGAATTGTCGAGTCGATCGGAGTTCGAAGACGACGCGACCTACGAGTCGTTCCGGACGATGGCGACGTCCGCCTGGCAAGCCGAGACCAGGAAGGGACCGGCCGGCATCCTGCTGGTGCACCCCGGAGGATTCGATCCGATGGCGCCTTCGATGTTCGTCCGAGGGGTCATGCTCGAATTCGCCGGGGCGATCCTTCTCGCCGTGCTTCTCGCGATCGCGACGAAGGCGGGCGCGGGATATGTGGGACGGCTTGGGATCGGCGTGGCCGCCCTGGCGTTCGCCGTAGTCTCCGGAGTGCTGGTGCCGGGGAACTTCATGGTGCTCCCGAGCGCCTGGACCCGCGCTATGGCCGGGGACATGATTCTGGGGTGGGGGCTCGCGCTCGTGGTCATGGCGGCCATCGTGGGCGGGCCACGCCGGAGTGGACGGTACGCGCGGTCCTGACGCCTGCGAGGTCCGGGGAGGTCTCGGGCGATGGACGGCCGGTTTCGCGTCGAAGATCCTGATAGCTTGACCGCGACACCCATGCCGACAGGAACCGAGTACGAGCGATGACCCAGACACGATTCCAGGCGCCCAAGGGAACTCGAGACTTCCCCCCCGACGAGATGGCGATCAGACGCCACATCGAGTCCGCGTGGCGTCGAGCCGCCGTGCGGCACGGATTCGACGAGGTCGAGGGTCCGATGTTCGAGCATCTCGAGCTCTACACCGTGAAGAGTGGAGACGGGATCGTCAATGAACTCTTCAGCTTCCGCCGCGCCGGCGGCGAAGACGACTACGCGCTGCGGCCGGAGTTCACGCCGACGCTCGCCCGGATGGTCGCCGCCCGGGCGGGCAGCCTGCCTCGCCCCATCAAGTGGTTCGCGATTCCCAACCACTTTCGCGCGGAACGGCCGCAACGAGGTCGGCTTCGGGAATTCGTCCAGTGGAACGTGGACATGCTCGGGCTCGACGGGCCCGAGGCCGATGCCGAGGTCATGGCGACCGGCATCTCCGCGC
>PKCT01000261.1 GCA_002862325.1 Phycisphaerae bacterium | reverse complement strand
GCGACACGTGATCCTCGATCCGCAGGGTCCGCGATCCCCATCCGGGATCTCCACTGGCGATCTCCAGCGCGAGCACCCATCCGGAACCGTCGTTCATCTCCACCGACAACGCATCACCGGTCGACGTGCCGAAGTCGTCGCAGTTCAACCACCATGCGAAGGAGACTTCGCCACCGGTGGTTCCCAGGTCGATCGTGGGCGAGGTCAGGGTGATCGGTCCGCCATCGAGGTCCGCCGCACCGGCCGAACCACCGGGCGCACCGTTCTGGCTGACCCAACAGAAGTCTCCGCTCGCGGCCTCGCCGGGTGCGTATTGCTCGCCACCATTGGTGGTCGCGATCGGATCGGCGCGTTCCCAGAAGCCGGCGGTGACGCCCGACGCGTCGGTGGTCCACCCGTTGTCGCCGCCTTCCATGTCGTCGTCGAACACCACGGCGAGGTCGGTGGCGACGTCGATCCGGTAGGTCCCCGTCGGCGGATCGCGGTACTGGGCTCCGCCGACCAGTTCGGCCGTGAAGTGGTACTCGATTTCGTCGCCGCAGTCGAAGGCGGGAAGGGTCGCGGTCCGATTCGCGCCCGAGCCCGAAAGGGCGTAGCTGACGGGGCCTTCGTTGTCGACCTCGACGACCAGCGCGGGGCTCGTCTCGTCGAGCACACCGCCCAACGTCGTCAGGTTGACGTCGAAGGAGGTCGGCGTCCCCGGACCGACGTCGTTCGGACGTCCATCGGGATATTCGAATTCGATCCCGATCGGGGGGCGGTTCATCCAGACGCTCATTCCGTAGCATGCGCCGATCACCAGGTCGAGGTAGCCGTCGTTGTCAATGTCGATGGGCGCGCTGTCGTAGGTCGACGCGAGCGCCCACAGGGGGAGCACCGTCCCGTCCTCGTCGAGCAGGTTCGCGACGTCGCCGGTGTTTCGGTAGATGTGCATCCGTCGTCCGCTGCTCGGGCAGAAGGGGCCCAGATCGGAGTCCACGTCCGCGATGATCACGTCCTGCCAGCCGTCCAGGTCGAGATCGCCGAACTGGATCGAGTTCCCGAATTCGTTCAGCGAATCCGGCATGGTGTACCGCGTCCAGGTGGCCCGGTTCTGGGCGTCGTTGCCATCGTTGATCAGATAGGCGTCCTGTCCGTCGTCGGCAGTGACGATGTCGACCCGACCGTCGTTGTTGAGGTCCGCGGCGTTCATCCCGTAGGGCTGGAACTCCGTCACGGTGATCGGGCCGTCCCAGACGCCGGCGGGCGTCTGGTAGAGCACGGCGATGTCCTGTCCGGTGATCAGGGTGTTCACGCGGATGATGTCCAGGAGACCATCGCCGTTCACGTCGCGGATCGCGCACTCGTTGCCGAAGCCCATCTCCAACTGGGTGCTGGTCATACGGGTGTTCCGCGTGTCCGTGAAGAAGCCCGGGTTCGTCGCACCCTGGTTGATCAGCAGCTTGCCGTTGAAGTCCTTGGACGGATCCTCGGCTGGACTTTCGTTGCATTCCGAGACGCCGTCGACGATGTCGTTGGTGTCGCCGTCGTTGTTCAGATCGATGCAGACGGTTCCACTGGTCTCCGGCGTGTCGTAGTCGACGATGTAGATGTCGGGATATCCGTCGTCGTTGACGTCCGCGACGTCGAGGGCGCAGCCTCGAGGATTCGCCGAGTTCCCGTCCGCCGAGAGCATGCGGGGAATGCGACCGTTCTCGAACCGGAAGCCGAGCCAGTTCCCGACTCCGTCCTCGCCGAGGTTCATGTACACCCGCGGCTGGCCGAGAAGCGTGGTCAGGTCGTCGCTCATCGTGGTGGAGGTGATCATGTCCAGCCAGCCGTCCTGATCGACGTCCGCCAGCTTCACGTCCCGATCGTTGGTCGGGGTGAGGAACCCGTTGTCGCCGATGACGTCGGTGGCGGACGCATAGAGGTCGGTGGAGTCGACGAGCACGCCCTCCCGATTGAGGAAGAGGAGGTTTCGAGCGCCGCCTTCGATCGATCCCGGGAACTTTCGAACCACCACCAGGTCGACCCAGCCATCCTTGTTCACGTCGCCCCAGGCGAAGTCCTTCTCGATGTTGTCGTTGTCCACGTAGATCGGATCGGTGACGAGGCGGGTCGAGGTCGCCTCCTCGAAGGCGACCCAGTCGGATTGGGCGAAGACGGACGAGGCGAGCAGAAGAATCGTCCCGGCCGCCAGGATCGAGCAGGGCGTCTGGGTGAGCGATGATCGCATCGGAGTCTCCGGAAGTGTTGGTGACTGATCTCGGTTCATGAAAGAGGCTCTGGTCCTGGAGCAGGTTCTGGATCTGGTTTCGAATCTGGTTTCGAATCGGGCGATCATTCGCACGGTCCCCACCCGACGATCAGCAGGCCGATGTCGGCACCGCCGACCGCACCGTCCTGGTTCAGGTCGGCGTCGCAGCCCTCGCACGGTCCCCAGGCCACGAACATTGCGCCCAGGTCGCCGCCGTCCACTCGGCGGTTGCCATCGAGGTCGCCGATGCAGGGGGGTGGACATTCGTCGGGAATGCCGTCTCCATCCGCATCGGCGGCGCCTGCGAAGATCTCCGCGAGATCGCTCACCCCGTTCCCGTCGCAGTCGCCGTCGTCACCGTCGAAGGCGAGGAGGAACGATGCGAGGTCGTCGGCGTCCACGTCTCCATCCTGGTCGATGTCGCTGATGCCGCAGGGCATGTCGGGGGTGATGACGAGATCGATCTGGCTGCAGCCCAGGAAGACCTCCCAGTCCGAGAGATCCACGACGTCGTCGTCGTTGTGATCGAAGTCCATTCGTCCGAGTGATGCCAGGAACCGGAAGAGGGCCGCATCGTCGTCCGCCGCGAGGCTCGAGAACGCGGCGGCGCTCGCAGCACCCTCGCCGAAGGGGCCGTGGGCGAGGATCGCCTCACGCAGCTTGTTCTCCAGCGAACCGCTCCCGAATCGGCCGTCGTGGATCATCGTGAGTCGACGGGCGACGCCCATCAGCGGCGTCGTCCTGAATTCGTTCCCGCCGGCCTCGCCCTGGGGCAGGCCGTCTCCGAGCAGACCCATGTCGTGCAGGAGAAAGTCGGAGTACGGCTTCACTCGGCGGTTTCGCAAGGCGGCCTCGAGCGAGGGGTCGTTTGCCGTCGTGAAGCTCGCGGTATGGCATCCGTTGCAGCCGATGTCGTTGAACACCACCTCGCCGCGCATGCCGCCGCGAGGACTCTGGGGCGGCGCGACCATGTAGCGCTGGAAGTGTGTCACCCGATCGATGAAGGTGAATCCCTCGGTGTCCGGTGCATCCTCCGGATCGGGAACGTCGTCGCACGCATCCAGCAGCGCGAGGTCCCCGTTCGGTGCGGTCTCCTCGGGAAGGATCTGGTTGGTCAGACCCATCTCCATCAAGGCCGCGTCGCCGGAGAAGTGCTCCACGGTCGCGACGATGGACTTCCAGCCGAAGCGTCCCGCCCGTAGCGGAGATCCCGGCGGTGCCGCGAGGTCCTCGACCCAGTGGACGCGACCGCTGATGCCGTCGCCGTCGGCGTCCGTCGGATCCTCGAGCGCCGCGATCGCGGCGTCGGGTATCGCTTCGACCAGACCGTAGCCCATCATGCCGGGCGTGATCCGGTCGGTCTCGAAGTTCGCTTCGAGGGGCATCGTCTCTTGGCAGTTGCCGATGGCGACGAGCTGGAGAATCGTTCCGCCGGGAAGGGTCACGAACTCGCCCTTGTCGACGAATCCGAAGTGGTTGACCGCGATGTTGCCCACGCCGCCGTCCGGTTGCGAGTGGCACGATCGACAGTTGGTCTTATTGAAGATCGGTCCCAAGCCGTCGGCGACCGGGATGGGGAAGGTATACGCGGCCTTCCCCTGGAAGAAGAGGTCGCGTTGGTTCGGCGTGAGGTCGAGGAGCGGTTCGCCCACCGCGGGCTGCGGAGGGACGACCTGGCCCATGCTCGAGGACGCGATTCCCAGCGTCGCGGCGATGGCGAGCCGTGCGGGAATCATCTGCGAGCTGGGGTAGGACACGAAGTGCTCCGCGAAGCGACGTTTCTTCAGGTTCGAACCGGACGGACCGGCTCGGGGCTCACACTCGTCGGTGGCGTCATGGACGAACGGAGCTCGCCCGGTCTGGATGGGACCCAAACCGACTCCCCCGTTTAGGGAGACGGGATTCGACTTGCCCCCGACGAAGACGGAAGAGGAGGTCTACCATTGGACTCCAGAATGCCGGATCGGGTCCAGAATATATTCGACCGAATGAAGACCTTTCGCCGAGCTCGGAATCCGAGGTTCTCGGAGCCCTGGCTCCGCAATTGCAGACCTGTTCGTCCCGACCGCCTTCTTGGGAAAGCGCTGGGAAAACGTCTGGGATGCGGTCTGGCCGTCGTGATCCTCCTCCACGGCATCGCCGGATGCGAGGATCCCGAGTCGTCGAGGCCCGGTCGATCGATCTCCGAACCTCCACCACCGGAGATCGTGGTCGCGAGAGAGCTTCTGGAGCAGGGGCGATACGGCATGGCGGAGGACCTTCTCTCGACCCTGCGCGAGTCGCATCCAGACCACCCATCGCTGCAGTTCCTCCAGGCCCTCGCGGTCCAGAAGCAGAAGCGATACGCCGTCGCCCTGGAATCCTGGAATGCGCTCGACCGGATCGAGGTGTCGTATCCCGAGCGTTCCCATCTCGATCACTATCGGGGGTGGTGCCTCTTCTACCTCGGCCGACCCGAGGAGGCGACCCAGGCCTTTCGTCGTCATCTGGACGTGGTTCCGACTGAGCCCGATTCACACTTCGGACTGGGCGTCTCGCAGCTCGAACTCGCGAATCCCGAGGAGGCCTTGGTAAGTCTGGATCGAGCGATCGAGATCGATCTGGGGACGGTCGATCGACGGCGTGCCCTGGGAAAGGCGTGGATCCGCCGCGGCGATGCGTTGTGGGAACTCGATCGCGTGGAGGACGCGGCGCATTCCTATCACAAGGGCGTGATCCAATTCGTCGACCACTACGAAGGTTGGGCCAAGCTCGCCAGAGCACACGATCGTCTCGGATCCCCCGAGGACGCCGAGTGGGCGCGGCGGGAGGAGGCTCGCGCACGGGCCCGCGTAGGGCAGGTCGAGCCCGGCGCGGAGGGCGACGTCTGATGCGACGCGGCCTCCTCGTCGCGATGCTCGGGACGTCGCTCGGATGCGACGCCGATTCGGACGTCGGTACGAACGTCGAATCGACCTCCGAGCCGGCCGTTCTTGGGATCGAGCTCGTCGATGTCACCGACGCCGTCGGACTCGAAGGCGTCGAGGCGACCACTGGTGGGCGACCGAGCACCCAGATTCCCGAGGTCAAGGGCGGTGGACTGGCGTTGATCGATCTGGAGGGAGACGGCGATCTCGACCTGATCGTGCCCAACGGGGCGACTCTGACGACCCCCCATGAAGGGCCCGGTGCCATCGTGCTCCAGAATCGTTTGATCGAGGATGGGGAACTGGGGTTCGACGTCCTCGAGTCGAGCTGGGGGCTGGGCGATCATCGGGACTGGAGTTTCGGCGTCGCGGTGGGTGACGTGGATGGCGACGGT
>PKCT01000307.1 GCA_002862325.1 Phycisphaerae bacterium | reverse complement strand
CTTCTGGTTCGCCCAGCAGGGATCGATCTACGTCTTCGTCGTGCTCATCCTGGTCTACGTCGTCGCCATGAATCGTCTTGACCGTCGGTACGGCGTCGGTGAGGAGGCGAGCTGACATGGACGTGCAGGCCTGGACCTTCCTCATCGTGGGCCTGACCTTCGCCTTGTACATCGGCATCGCGATCTGGTCGCGGGCCGGTTCGACCGGCGAGTTCTACGTCGCGGGCAAGGGCGTCTCCCCGCTCGCCAACGGCATGGCGACGGCGGCGGACTGGATGAGCGCCGCGTCGTTCATCTCGATGGCCGGCATCATCGCCTTCGCGGGTATGGATGGTTCGGTCTATCTCATGGGATGGACGGGGGGGTACGTCCTCCTGGCGCTGCTGCTCGCGCCCTATCTGCGGAAGTTCGGCAAGTTCACGGTCCCCGACTTCATGGGCGACCGGTACGCGTCCCAGGTCGCGCGGCTGGTCGCGGTTCTGTGCGCGATCTTCGTGTCCTTCACCTACGTCGCCGGTCAGATGCGCGGCGTCGGAGTCGTATTCAGTCGCTTCCTCGAGGTGGACATCACGTTCGGCGTGGTCATCGGCATGGGCCTCGTATTCTTCTACGCCGTGCTGGGCGGCATGAAGGGCATCACCTACACGCAGGTCGCGCAGTACTGCGTGCTGATCTTCGCCTACACCGTCCCCGCCGTCTTCCTGGCCTTCATGGTGACGGGAAATCCGATCCCGCAGGTCGCCCTGGGCGGGGTGGACGCAGACGGGGTGGGACTGCTCGCGAAGCTCGACGGAATGCTCGTCGATCTCGGGTTCACCCAGTACACCGAATACGTTAAGAGCCCGCTCGACGTGGTCTGCATCACCGCGGCCCTGATGCTCGGGACCGCCGGCCTGCCGCACGTCATCATCCGCTTCTACACGGTGAAGACGGTTCGAGGCGCCCGCTCCTCGGCCGGCTGGGCCCTGCTCTTCATCGCGATCCTCTACACCACGGCGCCAGCGATTGCGGTGTTCGCCCGGACCAACATGCTGGAGACCGTGCCGGATCGCCCCTACGCGGAATCACCCTCCTGGGTCGCCACCTGGGAGGACACCGGGTTGATGAGCTGGGTCGACAAGAACGACGACGGCGTCATCCAGCACACCAACGGGAAGGTCTTCGCCGGGAAGCCGGCCTTCCAGCTCGATGAAGGCGGCGAATCGGTCCGCGGTGTCCACGGTCAGCGCCTGGTGACCAACGTCGTCGACGACAGCAACCGGAACGAGCTGTACGTCGATCGCGACATCATGGTGCTCGCGAATCCAGAGATCGCGGGGCTTCCCGACTGGGTGATCGCGCTCGTCGCCGCCGGCGGCCTGGCGGCGGCGCTCTCGACCGCGGCTGGACTGCTCATGGTCATCTCGAGCGCCGTGAGCCACGATCTCTTCAAGCGCATGCTGGTCCCGAACATCGGCGAGAAGGGGGAACTGAGGCTGGCCCGCATCGCAGCCGCGGTGGCCGTCGTCTTCGCGGGTCTGCTCGGGATCTTCCCCCCCGACTACGTGGCCGCAGTGGTCGCCTTCGCCTTCGGGCTCGCGGCCAGCAGCTTCTTCCCGGCGATCCTGATGGGCATCTTCTGGAAGCGGATGAACGCCCCGGGGGCGGTCGCGGGAATGGTCGTGGGGATCTCGGTCACCACCGCCTACATCGTCCACTTCAAGTTCGTCGATCCGTCCGCCAACGTCGCCGAGAACTGGTTCCTCGGCATCTCGCCCGAGGGCTTCGGTACGATCGGGATGCTGCTCAACTTCGCGGTGGCGATTCCGGTCTGCCTCCTGACGGCGCCGCCGAGTCGCGAGGTGCAGGAGCTCGTCGAGTCGATCCGAGTGCCCACCGGTGCAGGTGAAGCGCACGATCATTGAAGAGGTGCGGGATCCGTCGTCGGCCAAACCTCGATTCGTGTTTTCTAGGAGCAACTAATGTTTCATCGATCGATCTTCTGGCTTCTCCTCGCCGTCGTCTTCCTGCCGCTGCCGGCGGTCGCCCAGGTCGACTCCCGGACGCAGCGGGACTTCCTGCGCCTGTGCAAGTCCGAGCAGGCCACGCCCGAGGCCATCCAGGAGTATCTGGATCAGGGCGTCGATCCGAACGCGCCCAATTCGCTGGGCTCACTTGCTCTGGCGATGTGTGCGAAGCGCAACGACGTCGAGTCGTGTCGCATCCTCATCGAGGGGGGCTCCGACGTGAACTGCGCGAATGCAAGGGGGGCCGGCCTCTGCAATCCGCTCGGGATCGCTCGAACCAGCGGATTCGATGAGCTGGAGGCCCTGCTGCTCGAAGCCGGGGCGAGACCGCAGCCGGACAACGTCCTGGTCGACGGCAGGCTGATCATGTACCACATGAGGGGTGAACATGCGGCGACCCCGGAGGAGATGGCTCGGTGGATCGAGGGACTGCGGGCCGCTGGAGGAGACGTCGACACGCGTACGAGCAATGGGGTCGATCTGCTCGGGCTCTTCGTGGTCTTCGGTACGGATCTCGAGGTGATTCGGATGCTCGAGGAGGCGGGAGCCGACTTCGAGATGCGTGACAACGACGGGAACACGCTGCTTCACCGATGTTGTATGTTCGGTGTCAGAGGCCCGGATTACGAGTTTCTCGAGTTCTTCCTCGACCAGGGACTCGATCCCAACGCGCGAGCTCTCGACGGAAAGACCCCGTTGATGGTTGCGTGCTTTTCCAACGGAATGTCGCCGACGCCGACGGGGATGGCCGGCGCCGTTCAGCGCCTCATCGACGCCGGCGCGGACATTCATGCCCGCGAAAAATCCGGGATGGGGGCGATCCACTACGCGACGGGAACTTCGGTCAGGGACAATCCCGAGGTGGCGGCCATGCTGCTTCAGGCCGGGGCCGATCCCAACCTCGTCGCGCGCGCGGACTCGCCGCCGCTCCTGGGTGCGGCCATGGGCAACTGGCCCAGCGTGGTCCGCCTGCTCGTCGAGGCGGGGGCGGATGTGAACTTCGTCAAGAAGTGCTGCTCCGATTGGACCGCGTTGCACGTGGCCATGATGAACTCCAATGATCCCGTGGGGGTGGTGGAGGTCCTTCTGGCCGCTGGTGCGAACCCCGATGCCCTGACGACGGAGGGAGAAACGCCGCTGGACTGGGCGAAGAGGAAGCTGGCCGACGAGGCTGCGAGCAAGAGGCGATCAAGGCCGATCAGGGCGACGGGGAAGAGCCTGGAGGAAACGTACCGGGAACTGATCGATCTGCTCGAGCCGTTGACGACGCAGCCGAAGGCCACCGACGCATCCTCGTGATCCAAGGGAGAAGTCCCTGAGCCGTACGTCCGAGCGCAACGCGAGTCTGGATCAGACGTCGCCGGTGGTTTCGTCCTCGACCAACTCGAAGCCGTCGAAGCTGAACGCGGGTGAGACCGTGCAGCCCACGAGCGTCCAGGCCCCGAGGCTCTTCGCCGCCTGCCAGGCGTACGCGGGCACGATCGCCTGGGGGCGTTCGCCTCCGAGCACGCCCGGCCCGAGCGTCACGACGTCCTCCGCCCGGGGGGCGTCGAGACCGATCGAAAGTTCCAGCGGCGCACCGGCGTAGTGGTGCCAGATCTCGACCGCATCGACGCGATGCCATCGGTTGACCACGCCGCCGGGCAGCAGGAAGTAGATCGCGGTGCCGTGACCCCGGTGGCCGTCGGGGCCTTCGGGGTCGCGCCAGGTCTCTCGAAAGAAGCCACCCTCCGGATGCGGCTGGAGCGAGAGCATCTCGATGAGTTCGGCGATCTCCTTATCGGGTGTTCTCTGCATGCGACCTCGCGTGGGAAGGAATCGGCGTGGCGGATCCCGGGAGTGTCCGGGGAGGAGACGCTTCTCCGCGCCGGGTCGGTGATGGACGCTTCGAGTATGACAGAACCCACTCCGGGGGGCTTCGGGTCCTGAAGGCGCGCTGGCGATACCATGGTGGAATGCCAGAGCATGGATCTTCGAATCTGGGGGCCGGTGCGTCGGCGTCGACCCGACGACGCGGCGCGTCGCGAAACGGGGCGATCCTCGTCACCGGCGCCGGCGGCGAGATGGGGCACGGGCTGCTGCAGGCGATCGGCGAGGAGCGGGATGCGCATCGAGCGCGACGGGAGCCGTTCCCCACGGTCGTGGCCATCGATCTTCGCGAACTTCCCGAGTCCCATCGCACGCTCTGCGACGAGTCCTTCACGGGCGACGTATGCGACGCCCAGCTGCTCGAACGGATGCTGTCCTCGTTCGAGGTGGGGGAGATCTACCACCTCGCGGCCCTGCTTTCGACCCGCAGCGAGTTCGTGCCCGAGACCGCCCACTCCGTCAACGTGGGTGGGACGCTGAATCTGCTTCGCCTGGCCGCGGAGGAGGCCCGGACCCACGGACAGTCCGTGCGGTTCTTCTTTCCGAGTTCGATCGCGGCGTACGGACTGCCCAGTCTCGAGGCCAAGCGCCAGTCGACGGCGATCGCCGAGGATTCCTTTCTTCAGCCGCACACCATGTATGGATGCAACAAGGTCACCGGCGAGAACCTTGGGTACTACTACGAGAACCACTACCGCAAGCTCGCCAACGACCGCATCGAGCTGCCGATCGACTTCCGATCGATTCGGTTCCCGGGGATCATCAGCGCAGACACCGTCCCCAGCGGCGGTACCAGCGACTACGGTCCCGAGATGATCCACGCGGCCGCGCGAGGCGAGCCCTACGCCTGTTTCGTCCGGCCGGATGCCCGCATTCCGTTCATGACGATGCCGGAGGCGGTCGCCGCGATCGGCCGCCTGATGTCCGCTCGCAAGGAGCGGCTGACCCGCAACGTCTACAACGTGCAGTCGTTCAACCCCAGTGCCGCGGAATTCCACGCCGAGGTCAGGCAGTACTTCCCCGACACCGGGATCGCCTTCGAGCCGGACGAGGCCCGGCAGGCGATCATCGACAGTTGGCCGCAGTCGTGCGACGACGCCGCGGCCCGTCGAGACTGGGGCTGGGCACCGACCTACGATCTCCAGTCCGCCTTCAGCGAATACCTCGTACCCCGCATCCAGGCCCGGTACGCCTCGGCCCGAGTCTGATCCGACCGCACCCCTTCTGTCAGGAGTCCACGATGACCGCCGTCGACGCCCACGATCTCTTCTCCGAACGAACGACCGCCGTGCTGTCCCACCTCGAGGAGACGGGACAGCTGAAGCGTCTCCAGACCATCGAGGGCCCCATGGGACCGACGGTGACGCTTCGCGGCTTCGGCGAGGTCGTGTGTCTGTGCTCGAACAACTACCTCGGTCTCGCCAACCACCCCGACGTGGTGGAGGCCGGTCACGAGGGACTGCGACGGTACGGGGCCGGCACCGCGAGCGTACGGTTCATCTGCGGAACGTTCGATTGCCACGAGCGACTGGAGGAGAGAATCGCGGCGTTGCACGGCGTCGAGAGCGCCTACACGTTCTCGAGCTGCTGGAACGCGAACGAGGCGATCTTCGCGACCCTCTGCGAGGACGGCGATCTCATCATCTCGGACGAGCTCAATCACGCCTCGATCATCGACGGC
>PKCT01000277.1 GCA_002862325.1 Phycisphaerae bacterium | reverse complement strand
GCGGTGGACAAGTACGAGTACAAGCGTGGCTACAAGTTCTCGACCTACGCCACCTGGTGGATTCGACAGGCCATCACCCGTGCGATCGCCGATCACGCCCGTACGATTCGAGTCCCGGTCCACATGATCGAGACGATGTCCAAGCTTCGCAACATCCAGAAGGTCCTCCTCCAGGAGCTCGGTCGCGAGCCGACGGTCGAGGAGATCGCGATGAAGGCGAAGATGCCGATCGAGGAGACCCGTCGGGTCATGAAGATCTCGCGGCACCCGATCAGCCTCGATCGTCCCGTCGGCGAGAGCGAAGACTCCCACTTCGGGGACTTCATCGAGGACGAACGGCAGGAGTCGCCGTCGGATTCAGCCACCAGCGATATGCTGCGGCAGCGAATCAACGACGTGCTCCGGACGCTCACCTACCGCGAGCGGGAGATCCTCAAGCTCCGCTACGGCATCGGCGACGGATACACCTACACGCTCGAGGAGGTCGGCCGGATCTTCAAGGTCACCCGAGAGCGGGTGCGCCAGGTGGAGAGCAAGGCGATTCGGAAGCTCCAGCATCCGATTCGCCGGCAGCGGCTCTCGAACTTCCTGAGCGGCGAGGAATGATCGACCAGACCACCACGCCTCCTCGGGGGGCGGCGTCTCGACGCCGTCCCGGTGGGGCGTGTGGTCATCGAACTTCCGAGACGGTGACCGGAACGAGATAGTCGTCCAGGCCGAGCCTCCCGCCCTCACGACCGAATCCGGACGCCTTGACCCCGCCGAAGGGGACGTCGGCGATCGCTGGGCGAGGATCATTGACGCCGACGATTCCACAGTCGAGCGCCCTGGCCACGCGTCGGCCGAGGTCCTCGGAACTCGTCGAGACGTAACCGGCGAGCCCGTAGGGCGTCCGATTGGCCAGCTCGATCGCCTCGATCTCGCGATCGAAGCGCCGGATCGGACAGACGGGGCCGAAGGTCTCCTCCCGCCAGCATCGCATCTCCGGTCCGGTGTCCAAGATGATGGTCGGCTCGGGAAAGCGGTCGGTCAACCCCGGAATCGTGCGACGTCCCCCACCGACGACGACCCGTCCCCCGTGTTCGATCGCATCGTCGATGTGATGTTGAATCTTCGAGGCCGCCGCGTCGTCGATGACCGGGCCGAGATCGACCGCGTCGAATCCATGTCCCGAGGTCAGCCGGTCGGCGCGTTCCGCCAGCGCGTCGACGTAGCGATCGTGAATCCCGGACTGGACGAGGATTCGATTCGGCGCGACGCACGTCTGGCCTCCGTTTCGGAACTTGGCGATCATGGTGAGTTCGACCGCCGCTTCCAGGTTCGCATCGTCGAAGACGATGAGCGGTGCATGCCCGCCCAGTTCGAGCGACAGGGGAAGCACCCGAGCCGCGGCCTTGGTCAACAGAAGCCGGCCGATCTCGGTGCTGCCCGTGAAGGAGAGCTTTCGCAGGCGAACATCCTGAAAAAGGGCCTCCCCGATCTCTTCCGGCTCACCCGTCACGACGTGGAGCACGTCACGTGGCACGCCCGCCGCGACCGCGATCTCTCCCAGTCGCACGGCGGTCAGTGGCGTCTGTTCGGCGGGCTTCACGACCTGACTGCATCCGACCGCTATCGCCGCGGCGGTCTTCTTCGCCAGCATGGCCAGCGGGAAGTTCCAGGGGGTGATCGCGGCGGTGGGACCGATGGGCCGATGCTCGACCCGGACCCGTTTGCCGTCCACCTCGAGCCCCTGATCGCCCAGCCTGAGGGATTCGCGGGAGGCGACCTCGAAGAAACTCGCGGCGTAGTCGACCTCCGCTTCGGACTCCGTGAGCGGCTTCCCCTGCTCCATCGTGATCAGACGGGCCAGTGGCGTCCGCTCGGCCCGGAGTCCTTCGGCGATGGCGGCCACCGTCTCCGAGCGGGTCGCTGCGTCCGTCGCGGCCCATCGGGGCTGCGCCGCGCTCGCCGCATCGAGGGCGGCGTCGACCTCACGACGCGTGGCCTTCGCCACCCGCCCCACGACCTTGTCGGTGGCGGGATCGAGTACCTCGAGCATCGCTCTCGCGGAATTTGACCTCGTTGGTGGTGGTGCCTCCATGAACCGGTCTCCGGTCTGCTGCGAATCGATCACCAGATACACTCTAGAACGATTCCAAAGAGGAGGTTTCCATGGCCAAGGCCGTCGCCGATCCGAACGAGATCCGCCGTTTCGCCCAGGAGCTCAAGAAGTTCAATGGAGACATTCAAGGGAACCTCCAGGTCATCCAGGCACGCCTCAACTCCCTCTCGGATTCCTGGCGAGACCAGGAGCAGGCGAAGTTCGAAGAGCAGTTTGAGGACACGATGAAGAGTCTCGCGAAGTTCCTCAAGGCCTCGGAGCAACACATCCCATTCCTCCTGCGAAAGGCGCAGCGGCTCGACGACTATCTGCAGCAGCGATGATTCCCGCTTCTCCACTCCAATGAGCAAAGAACGAGCCGACATCCGTTCCACGGCTCTGGTCGACCAGGCCAGGGCCGACCTGAACGGCTTCATCGAAGCCGGACGGGTCGCGGTCTACGAGATCCAGGCCGACGTCGATCGCACCCTGCAGTGGCTTCGGACCGATCGGACGCCCCACTGGAAACGGGTGGTCAGGCGACGGGAGGAGGAGGCAAACCGTGCGAAGCAGAACCTCGTCCGCAAGCAGCTCAAGATCTCGAGCAAGGATGGACCGACGCCCGATTCCGAGGAGAAGCTGCTGCTTCGCCGAGCGATGGCCAGGCTCGAATCCGCGAAGGACCGGCAGCGGGCGACGGTCAAGTGGATGCGCACGCTCGAGCATGAACGCACGCTGATGAAGGGCTATCTCAGTCCCGTCACCCTGACCCTCGAG
The DNA here is from genome assembly GCA_002862325.1 of Phycisphaerae bacterium. Classification (GTDB taxonomy): domain Bacteria; phylum Planctomycetota; class Phycisphaerae; order Phycisphaerales; family SM1A02. The sequence goes on along the minus strand of PKCT01000277.1, from coordinate 2,738 downwards.
GCCGACCTGCCCCAGGCGAGCGCGTTGCTCAAGAAGATCGGCGAAACCCTCGACGAGTACGTCGCCCTGTCCCCGATGGACCTCCAGAAGGCCGTGGCGGCGCCCGCCTCGGTGGAGCAGGCCAAGGAGGAGCAGGACTCGTGAGCATCACCTCAGGAAAGGGTCGGCTTCTGTCCGAGTACGAGGATCTCATGAGATCCTGGTATTCGATCCGAAAGGCGTGGAACGATCCAGTGAGTCGCGCGTACGAGAACACCCGGTTGCGACCGGTGGAGGGCCGCATCCGCGCGACCGTGCGCGAACTCGAGAAACTCGAAGCCCTGGTCCACAAGGCCAGGCAGGACTGTGCGGACGACTGATGGAACCCGACGCGACACCCACATCACACGACCTTCGATTTCCCGACGACGTCTCGATCTGGTCGGTCGAGTACGAGCGTCTTGCACTGGAGGTCAACGCCGAGACCCGGTCGGTCATCGAGGGCCACGAGCGGGACCGGGACGCGGAGATCGAGCGGCACCGGGTGGCCGGGGCGGACCTTGAATCGACCGCGGAGCATCGCATTCTCGAAGCGAACCAGACGCTGGACCGAGCGGTGGCCACCATCGGCAGGCAGCATCAGGAGGCCAGGGCCGAAGCCGAGAACGTGATGAAGATCGATCGAGACCTGATTCTTCGCGAAGCCATCGATCGTCAAAACGCCGCGAAAGCGGCCATCGAGGAGGCGACCTGGCTCGCGGAGACGGTGTACGAAGCCAACGAGGATCGGCCACGACTCGAGTACGAGGAATCGCGATCGGAGCTTGCCAAGAGCCGTGAGGACTTCCAGGAACTCGAGAGGCGGATGGTTCGCGAGTCCAGGCGGTATCTCCAACGTCGCCCGCGTCGGCCGGAGGCTCCGGAGACGCTGCCGGCGGATCCGGAGACCACGCTTCGGCTCGAACTTGCGACGGCGCGAGAGGTCGTCGAACGGTTTCGACGCATCCCGATCGCGATTCTCTATCGAGGCCCGATCTTCGTACCGCCGCTGATGGCCTCGGTCGGCTTCGGAGCCGGCCTCGGATGGTGGCTTGATCCCTCGGCGAAGTCCGCCCAGATCGGCGCCGCCATTGGACTGGGCGCGTTCGTCCTGATCTACCTCGTCGGCTACGTGTTCGCCACGAAGGCCGTACGGTCGGGTTGGCGTGCATTCCATCGCGCCGAGGGGCTCATTCTGCTCGCGTTCGATGCGGTCGAACGGGACGCCGGCGACCGGCGGCAACGTGAGGAGACGTCGCTCGTGGTCACTCGGGATCGGGAGCTCGAGGAGGCCAAGGAGAAGTTCAAGCCGCGTATCGGCGACGCGAAGCGGAAGGCGCTCGACCGCATCAGGAAGCTCGAAAAGGCTGCGCCGAGTCGCCTGGCCGAACTCGACCGGGATTTCGACGAGAAACTCGCGAAGGCTCGGGTGGACTGCGAGCAGGCGATCGATTTCGCCAGGCGAGCGAGAGAGGATGGGGTCGCCGAGGAATCCCGCCGGCACGAGACCAGGATGTCGGAGGCCCAACGCGAGTTCACTGTACGAATCGCGGCCCAAAGAACGTCGTGGATTACCAACGCCCCCGTGCTCTCGAGCAGGCTGACCACGGCCATCGAGTTCGTGGAGGCCAGATTTCCCCCCTTGAATTCCGATCGAGCGGCGAACTGGATCCCCCCGACCGAGCCGCCTCGCGGCATTCCGTTCGGAAACTTGTCCTATCGACGTACCGCGCTCGAGCCCGAGGTCCGGACAGCGCTTGGGCTGGACGGCGACGATCGATTGGAGTTCCCGCTCCCTGCGGCCCTCGGCCTGCCTTCTCGAGCGAGCATGTCGATCGTGGTCGACGAGAAGTCCCGGGACCGCGGGCTCGCGACCCTGCGGTCGATCATGCTTCGGATTCTGCTCGCGGTTCCACCCGGCAAGGCTCAGTTCACCCTCCTGGACCCGGTCGGTCTTGGCGAGAACTTCGCGGGCTTCATGCACCTCGAGGACGAACGTCCCGGCCTCGTCGGCGAGCGTATCTGGACCGAGCGCGGCCAGATCGAACAGCGCCTGGTGAACCTGACCGAGACCATGGAGACGGTGATCCAGAAGTACCTGCGGAACGAATTCGAGAGCATCGAGGCCTACAACGAAGTCGCCGGCGAGATCGCCGAGCCCTATCGCTTCCTGGTGATCTCCGACTTCCCGCAGGGATTCAGCGAAGAGGCGGTGAGGAGACTCACCAGCGTCCTGCGGAGCGGGCCGAGATGCGGTGTCTTCACGCTTCTCCTCCACGAGGCCAAAGCGGCGATGCCCGAGACCTTTGATCCGAGTGTCCTCGTCGAGACCTCGTTGCAGCTTCGGCTCGACGAGGGGCGGACGGTCTACGAGGTCCCAGGGCTTTCGGAGCTTCCACTCACGCTGGACGATGCGCCGACCGATGCCAGGCTGATCGATCTGGTGAAGGACGTCGGACGGGCCGCAGCGGAAGCGGGCAAGGTCGAGGTGCCCTTCGAGACGATCGCGCCGGCTTGCGCGGAAGACTTCTGGTCCCGAAGTGCGACCGAGGAGATTCGCATCCCGCTCGGCCGCAGCGGCGCGTCGCGCCTGCAGGACCTTGTCCTCGGTCGCGGAACCGCACAGCACGCCTTGATCGCCGGCAAGACCGGTTCGGGCAAGTCGACGCTCCTCCACGCGCTCATCACGAATCTCGCCTGCTACCGCGTCTGACCAATGC
>PKCT01000192.1 GCA_002862325.1 Phycisphaerae bacterium | reverse complement strand
CGCGAGACTCCCGTCGAGGATCCGATCCACGAAGGTCCGGGTCCACTTCAGACTGAATCGCTCGCCGATCCCGTAGGGACCGCCCGTCCAACCGGTGTTCAGGAGCCAGACGTTCGCGCCGTGCTCGGTGATTCGACGGTTCAGCCACTCGGCGTAGACCATGGGCGGACGAGGCAGGAACGGGCCGCCGAAGCAGGGGCTGAAGGCGGGCTGGGGCTCGGTGACGCCGGCTTCGGTGCCGGCCAACTTCGAGGTGAAGCCGTTGATGAAGTAGTACATCGCCTGCTCGATCGTCAGCTTCGAGACCGGCGGCAGCACGCCGAACGCGTCGGCGGTGAGGAAGACGACGTTCTTTGGGTGGCCCGCCATCGAGGGGCGACGGGCATGGTCGATGAAGTCGACCGGGTAGGTCACCCGGGTGTTCTCCGTCTTGAAACCGTCGTCGTAATCCGGTGTCCGATGACCGTCCAGCACCACGTTCTCGAGCACGCTTCCGAATCGGATCGCGTTCCAGATCTCCGGCTCGCCATCTTCGGAGAGGTTGATGCACTTGGCGTAGCAGCCCCCCTCGATGTTGAAGACGCCGTCGTCCGACCAGCCATGCTCGTCGTCGCCGACGAGATCCCGGTTCGGGTCGGCCGAGAGCGTGGTCTTCCCGGTGCCCGAAAGCCCGAAGAACACCGCGACGTTCTCGGGGTCGGCGCTGTCGACGTTCGACGAGCAGTGCATCGGGAAGACGCCCATGTCCGGCAGGTCGTGGTTCATCGCGTAGAAGATCGACTTCTTCATTTCGCCCGCATAGCGGGTTCCGATGATGATGACCTTCCGCTGCTCGAGGCTCTGGATGACCGCGAGTCCGTTCTTGACGCCGTACTGCTCCGGGTTCTCGATCTTCAGGTTGCAGGCGTTGTAGATCACCCAGTCCGGCTCGAAGCCGACCTGGTCGGCCGAGTCGGCGTTGATGAAGAGCGTGGCGGCGAAGAGCGAGTGCCACGCCTCCTCGGTCACCACCGACACCTTCAGCCGGTACTTGGGATCGGCGCCGGCGTAGCCGTCGAAGCGATAGAGCTCTTCCCGGGACCGGAGGTGTTGGAGCGCGAGCGCCTCGAGCGCCGCGAAGTTCTCCGGGTTGATCGGCTGGTTGACCTTGCCCCAGTCGATGCTGTCGTGGATGCCCGGCGTGTCCTCGAGGAACTTGTCACCGGGACTTCGCCCCGTGCGCTCACCGGTGTCGCACGCAAGGGCACCGTTGGAGGCGAGCACACCCTCACCCCTCCGCATCGCATGCTCGACCAGAACCGGGGTAGGGAGATTCCGATGCAGGGCGGTGTCGCCCAGGTCGGCCACGCGATCGGCGGAAACGGTACTACTCATAACGGTCGACGACCCTCGGTCGAGAATATTGGGGGAATCCACGAGGATACCACTCAAAGCATCGGCCTTTCCCGTGCAGAACGGTCGAAACCGATCTATTTCTGGAAGAACAATTTCCTCCCTATCGACTCTTCCCAGTCCGTCGCTTGAGGGAAGAGCCGTTGGTCGATAGGCTCCGCAGACTCACGGCGGCTGTAGCTCAGGGGTAGAGCACCTGGTTGTGGTCCAGGACGTCGCGGGTTCGAATCCCGTCAGTCGCCCTTTTTCTCGCCCCAGGGGCCCCCCCGCATGCGAGTCATCGTCCTCCAGTACGCCCCCCACTGGCTCGATAAACCCCGCTCGCACCGCACCATCGAATCCATGCTGGAGGCCGCCGAGCCCACGCCCGGCGCCTTTGTGGTGCTTCCCGAGCTCGCGGACACCGGTTGGTGCCTCGACGACGAGGCTGTCTACGAGGGAGACACGCTCGACTGGGCGTCGACCCTCGCCGTGCGATACGACGTCTCGATCCAGATCGGCCTGGCGATCCGCGAAGCGCCCGCGGGACCGGGGGCCAACGCGGTCGCGATCATTCACCGGGACGGGGTCGTCTCCCAGCTCTATCGGAAGCTCCATACCTGCGGTTTCAGCACGGAGCCCGAGTGGTTCGAGGCCGGAGACCGTCTGGTCGTGGTCCCGGTCGAAGACACCATGATCGCCCCGCAGATCTGCTACGACCTCAGGTTCCCGGAACTTCAACGGGTCGCGGTGGCGGCCGGAGCGGAGGTCCTGGCGTTCTCCGCCAACTGGCCCGCCGTCCGACATGCCCACTGGCGAGCGATGCTGATCAGTCGAGCGATCGAAAATCAATGCTTCGTGCTGGGCGTGAACCGCACCGGTTCCGATCCATCTCTTTCATTCGACGGGGGTTCCATGATCGTCGCGCCCAGCGGCGAGATCCTTGCGGACGCCGGCCGGGACGCGGAAGCGATCACCGCCGAGCTGGATCTCTGCGCCCTGCGGGATTGGCGACGCGAGTTCCCGGCCCTTGCCGACCGCCGACCGGAACTTCTGGGCAACCTTCCAATCGTGGGCCGAGAACCACGCGACGATTGACGCGAGGCGCGCAAACCGTACGATGTTTGCGGCGGCGTTCGGCCGTCACGCTCGCTCCGCACGTGGGATGGATTCCACGGAGTGAACGTCAACGAGGATCGCGACACTGATCCAGCTCCGCGGGAGGCGGAAGGCGCATGCAAGAGACCACGAACATCGAGCGAGAAAGCATTCATCGAACCGAATCCTTCGGTCGTGAGGCATCCGACGTCCTTCGTCGCACGTACTTCCGCGACACGTTCCCGCTGGCCATTCGACTCGACGTCTCGCTCGACGACGTGATGTGCCACCTCGAGCGGGCGTTCGACATCGATCTCCTCAGGACCGACGCCCTGCGTCTGGTCGCGGCGGAGCGAATCGCCACGCATCTCGACGACGTCGTCATCGCGACCGCGTGCGTCCGGCGGTCGAAGACCGCGTGGGCTGAGCTCGAGGAAACGATGACCCCGATGCTGACGCGGATGTGCGAACTGCGGGTCAGTGAGATCGACGCCCTGCTGCATGCGTCCCGCTATCTCTCCGCGGTACGTGACCACACCCAAGGCGACGACATCGACGCCTTCGCGGGGACGCCGAGGATGCAGGACTACTCCGGACTGCATCCGCTGCGGACCTTCCTCGGCGGTCCCCTCTTCTCCGTGCTCCAGGATCTCATTCGGGACGGATTCGTGGTCGCCTCGCGATACGCCCCCAGCAACGACCGCAGCGGTCGACGGCTGAAGCTCGTGAACGGTTCGGCTTGACACCTCGAGGGAGGGCGTTAGGCTTTCGTCCCGACTTCGGTCAGCACCGAGGTCATTGGGCGGCTTAGCTCAGTTGGTAGAGCACGGCATTGAAAATGCCGGTGTCCCCGGTTCAAGTCCGGGAGTCGCCATTCCCCGAGAAACCTCTCCCGGACGACGCACGCCCCGCTCCCGCGGGGCGTTCTTCGTGGCGTTCGTATCGCCGAGCCCCAGGATGTCCCGTTCACGGGACGCCCTGGGGTTCGCGTGTTCATCGGATCTGAAGGCGATCAGGCACGAGACCGAACCGATCGATCCTGAGACGAAGGACGTTCATGCCTCCGTGCCGGCGACCTGGTCGACCAGCCGCTCGACCGAGCCGAGGTCGACCTCGCCCATCGGGTAGTACCGATCCAGCGCCTCCCCGAGCGTGCCCGCATCGGTGATGATGAAGTAGACCGGGAACGACAGCATGCTCGTGACGAACCGAAGCGCCCTCTGCAAATGGGACTTCGTGGTCGCGAGCACGACCGCCCCGTCGTCCCACCGGATGGGCACGATCCGGAACTGCCACGCCTGGCGACGCGTGAGCAGGTCGAGCACGGCGGGATCGCACGTATCGAAGTCCGGTCGCAACGAACCGGTGAGCTCCGTGTACTGCTCCACCCAGGCGTCCTCGACGACCTCGGGTGACACTCCGTAGAGGCGTTCACAGATCGAACCGAACGGTTCGGTGCGCTCGGTCTGCATCTCCAGGATCGTGTTCACCTGCGTTTCGGTCAGAATTCCCTGTCTGACCAACAGTTCTCCGATTCGCATCGGTCGCTCCTCCCCTGGCCCCGACGCTCCCGGGCGTCCGGGAAATCGATCGAGGCCGGTTCCATCTCCATCCGAGGCATCGGCCGACCCCTGCGTCCCCTTCCCTCGACCTTCGTCGTTTCGACGAGATACGCTTTCATCGCCGCCAGTTGGACGGCCTCGTCCCGTTTTCGGACGCTTCTCCGCGTCGCCTCTCGTCTTTGCATGCACCACACCCCGGCCACTGATCTCGAAAACGAACCCTGGCGACTCGGCCTCTTGAACGCCGCGGTCGAGGGACGACTCGCCGCGAGCGATCACCACGACCTCGTGCATCGCCACGACACCGCGACCCGACCCGCTCGACGATTGGCGGTCCGCGCTGAGATCGAGGTCTTGCTCCGCTGCCTCGACGCGGGACTCGAGGTTCGAACCGAGGTCCAGATCACCGATGGCCGGCCCACCGACCTGGTGGTGAGCCTGCCGGACCACGAGTTCGCGATCCACGTCAAGCGGCTGCCCGTCGTGCTCGATGCCGCCCCCCCCGTACCCGAGGCCTTCTCGAACCTGGCGGACGTTCCGAGACCCTATCTGGTGGGCGTGCGATGGCTCGACCCCGCGCCACCGGACGCCTCGACCATCGAGGACGTGCGACGATTCCTCCGCGGCGCACGGATGCGCGACCGGCTCCCGCTTCGCCGCGCCGGCGTGGATCTCGGCCTGGTCGAGGTGCGGGCACCCAGCGACGATCCCGGTGGTGCCATTCGATTCACCCCCATGGGCGTCGAAAGCGCTGCGACCGTCGACCGAACCGGTCGACTTCTCCGTCGAGCCTATCGCCAGTTCGTCCCCGGTCTGGAGAACACCATCGTCCTGGTCAGCGGTGCCAGCGCGAGCGACGGCGGCGATCTCGTCGATCGGGCCGTGCTCGGCGGTCATGTGGAACGATGGGACCGGCTTCCGGTCGTCGGAGAACGAGTCGCGCACGGTCGCGACGATGGTGGACTGTGGAATGGTCGCCACTACGAGCGATCCAGACTCGTGGGATTCTGCGGACTCGACGGTGGACCCGGTCGCCTCTGGGAACGCGACGCCTTGGATCCCCCCGCGAACGAGATCGTGGAGTCGTTGCGAAGAACCCTCGCCGGTAGCGGTTCAGGGTCCGCGACCACCCCCGGCGACCGGACCTAGCCCGAGCGCGGATGCAGCGAGAGGTGGGGCGGAATCCGCGGCGCCGGCGTGGAGACCGGCTCCGGCCAGATCGCGGCGAGCCCCTCGGTCGAGGGAAGATCGTCGACCTGGAACGTCGCACCGCTCGCACAGAACGTCTCCATCTGACGTCGGCCGACCCGCGCATGAAGCCGGACCGCCCCCTGCGTCGAGTAGTCGCGATCGATCACCTCGGTGCGTTTCTCGACCAGGTCGACGAGACGGGCCTCCTTGAGCGGGATCGTCAGCCACACCGACTTCATCTCTCCGCGCAGATGATCGAGCACCCGCGAGGCGAGCATCTCGATGCCCTCGCCCTCGCGTGCGCTCGCGACGATGGCCCCGGGATTCGATTCCTGCCACGCCTCGAGGACGCCCGTCGGAGTGCGACCGATGCGGACCGACGCCCGAAGACGATCGACCTTGTTCAGGACGAGCAGGCGCGGCTGCG
>PKCT01000238.1 GCA_002862325.1 Phycisphaerae bacterium | reverse complement strand
GGGCAACGGTCGCTACCTGGAGGCGCTGATGCGCGCGGGGCTGCGGCTCGCCGAGTCCGGTCGGGTCCGCTGCGTCGAGTACCCCGACCTGGTCGATCGCCTGGTCGACGGGGACCTGCCGGAGCACCTGGGGTACGAGGTCGATGCGCCGCTTCGCGAGCGCATGCTCGAGCTCGCGGGGGTCAACAGCAAGCAGCCCGAGGTCCCCTTCGAGGTCGATGCCGAACGGAAGGCCCGGATCGTGGCGGCGGTGCCGGGCATCGCGCGGGAGGCGGCGCGGCTGGAGCCCCTGCACCAGGCGCTCCGGTCGTGGTCGGTCGCCCCGTGAGGGCACTGGCCCCGCGGGGTGGGGCGTTCCGATGCCGGGTACGCCCCATGCGCGAGACCCGACACCGTGGTTGGATGACCCGATTCGCGCGTGTTTCAGGCGGTTTGTCATGGTCAACGGTGCCGGTCGAGGGTAGGTTGGAAGTCCACTCAATCTTCCTAAAACCCCCTGTGCTGACTGACGGATGACCGCACACGCTGTCCCCTGGAGAAATGAACCATGACCGAACAACGAAACCAACTCGCCGACCTCTTTGCTGCGTGCTGGAAGGACGAGGCCCTGAAGCAGCGCTTCATGGCCGATCCCAAGGCGGTGCTTGCCGAATACGGCATGCCCGTCCCCGATGACATGGACGTGAACGTCGTCGAGAACACCGACACCACCGTGCACATCACGATGCCTGCACCGCCCAGCGGCGGCATGGACCTTTCGGATGAGGAGTTGGGCAACGCTGCGGGGGGTAGCGGGGACAACTCGTGTGGACCTTTGCACATCTTTCACGTGTGCTGACTGACTGATGGCCGCAAACGCTGTCCCCTGGAGCAACGAACCATGACTGAACAACGAAACCAACTCGCCGACCTCTTTGCCGCGTGCTGGAAGGACGAGGCCCTGAAGCAGCGCTTCATGGCCGATCCCAGGGCTATTTCTTCTGTGAACATCCGCAGACCGAAATCGACTGAAACATATGCAGCACGCAGGCATCGAAACTGACGTTGCCATCATCGGCGGTGGCCCCGGCGGGTCTACCCTCGCGTCCCTGATTCTCAAGTACGCACCTCATCGCCGGGTGCTGGTGCTCGAGAAGGAAACGTTCCCACGAGACCACGTGGGGGAGAGCCAACTCCCCGCCGTCGCCGGCATCATCCATGAGATGGGATGCTGGGATCAGATCGAAGATGCGGGGTTCCCCCTCAAGGTCGGCGCGACCTACCGCTGGGGCACGACCGAGGAACTCTGGGATTTCGACTTCATCGACCCACGGGAAGTCGAGCGGATCGACCGTCCGGGACGGTATGAAGGGCCGCGGCGATTCACCGCCTTCCAGGCGGATCGCGCGCGGTACGACGACATTCTGCTGCGGCACGCGGAAGCACTCGGTGCGGCCGTGATGGAGGAGTCCCAGGTGGTGAAGATCCACCGCGATGGGGACCGCGTCGAATCACTCGAACTGCGCGACGGCCGCATCGTCACCGCGAGCTACTACATCGACGCCTCCGGTCACATCGGCGTGCTTCGCCGAGGCATGGGGGTGAAGACCAGGGCCGAATCCAGTCTGCGGAACATCGCGATGTGGGACTACTGGGAGAATGCCGACTGGGCGGCCGAGATCGGCGTCGGTGGCACTCGCGTCCAGGTCATGAGCCAGTCCGGGGGCTGGATGTGGTTCATTCCGCTCGGCCCCACCCGGGCGTCGATCGGCTTCGTCTGTCCCGTCGATCACTACAAGACCAGCGGGCTGTCTGCTGACGCCTTGTACCGGCAGGCCATCGCCAACGATGCACACATCTCGAGTCTGATCGAACACGCCACGCCGCGTGGGACAACCAAAACCACCACCGACTGGTCGTTCACCTCCGAGCGGCTCTACGGGGACAACTGGTTTCTGGTGGGCGAGGCGGCGGGATTCGCCGACCCCATTCTCGCCGCCGGTCTCACCATCACGCACGCCGGCGCCAGGGAACTGGCCTACATCCTCAACGATCTCTTCGATGAACCCCGGGATGCGGAGTGGTTGAAGGCGAGTTACGCAGACACTCAGTTGCGGCGGATCCAGCAGCACATCCGCTTCGCCGACTTCTGGTACGCGGCCAAAGGTCGGTTCGAGGACCTGAAGGAGCATTGCGTCAGAATCGCCGGGGCATCCGGTGTGCGGATGACCCCGGAGGCGGCGTGGCGTTGGCTCGCCCAGGGCGGGTTCGCCCACGATGGCCCTGGTCATCCGACCACGAAGACCGATGCTCCGCCCTCCCTGAAGCAGGTGCTGGGGAAGTTGACCGCCACGAAGCGTGAATGGGCCCTCGAGACGCTGAATGTTCTCACGCTCAATCTGGACGACGTCGATCGGGAAGTGCTTCCTGTCTTCGTGGAGGGGAAGGTCGTGCGCGAAGCACATTGGGTTCGAGGTCAGGATCGACTGATCCTCACCGGCCACTACGGGATGCTGTCGGAAGTGCTTGCAGAGGAATCGGACCTTTCGAAGATCGTCGAACGGATCAAGCGGTACTGTGCCGACGGAGGCGGTGGCCGGAAGCCGTCGCTCAGGCAGGTGATGGAGTCTCTTGAAGCCATGATCAATGAGCGGTGGGTGGTCGGATCACGTGACACGAACAAGCCCTGTCTGGCTCTTGGTCGTCTCGAGTATGATGATCAGGTTCACTGGAATGAAGCGGGTGCGAGCACGCACACGGTGTGATTGTATGCTTGCAAGTACGTGGTTCGTGGGAGAAATCCCGCGCGAAGGAGAGAGCACATGGCCGAAACACACAATGATCTCGTTCGACTGCTGGATGCCTGCGTGGCCGATGATGGGTTGAAGGAGCGGTTCAAGGCAGATCCCCGCGGCGTCATGGCCGAGCGCGGGATCGAGGTGCCAGAAGGCATCACGTTCAGGGTGGTCGAGGACACCGATGCGTGCGCCCACATCACGTTGCCGAAGAAGACCCCCGGGGCCACGTCCGCATCGTCCATGGCCCAGGGCATGGGTGACTACTACCGGTCCCTGATCTGCTGGGTGCTGAACATGTCCGTGCAGCAGGATGCACTCATGAAGGTCTTTGATGCATGCTGGGCCGATGACGGGTTCAAGGCGCGGCTTGTTGCCGATCCCCGCATGACCCTCGCCGAGCACGGCATCGATCTTCCGGCCGATCTGGATTTCAAGATCGTCGAAAACACGGACGACTGCGTGCACATCACGTTGCCGCGACGAGCCTCCAATGAGCTGAGCGATGCGGAACTGGGCCAGGTCGCCGGAGGTCTGTACTACTCAACGATTGCCAAGACCGGGGCCCGTTCGCTCTGAGCGTCTGCAAGGATTTTGACGGGGCGCTTGCCCGGCCGTGCGCAATGAACCGTTGGTCAGGAATGTGGGCAGCCATCGATCCGGGATGGCCGAGACGGCCATCATCGTCGCGTCGTGCGTTGCACCCCACATGCACGCGTACCCGCCCCGCCCGAGGGCGATCATGGTTCGAAGATCCCATCCGGGCGCAGTATCGGGTGTTTCGTCTGGTCAACGGCCCGGTGCGTGGTTATCCTACGGATGTATCCTGGTCGCAAGCCTCACCTGCTGACTGACTGATGACCGCAAACGCTATCCCCTGGAGAAATGAACCATGACTGAACAACGAAACCAACTACGAAACCAACTCGCCGACCTCTTTGCCGCCTGCTGGAAGGACGAGACCCTGAAGCAGCGCTTCATGGCCGATCCCAGGGCGGTGCTTGCCGAATACGGGATGCCAGTTCCCGAGGGCATGGACGTGAACGTCGTCGAGAACACCGACAACACGGTGCACATCACGATGCCTGCACCGCCCAGCGGGCACGGGGACCTTTCGGATGAGGAGTTGAGCAACGCTGCGGGGGGTACCACTGCGTGCGCCAAAAAAGACCCATGCACATTATGCTGAGCACCTGTCACGATCGCAGCTTGTCACGATCAGTCACGATCATTGCCTGTGATCGACTTGTGCTGACTGACGGATGACCGCACACGCTGTCCCCTGGAGCAACGGACCACGACCGAATAACGAAACCAACTCGCCGACCTCCTTGCCGCCTGCTGGAAGGACGAGGCCCTGAAGCAGCGCTTCATGAGCGATCCCAGGGCGGTGCTTGCCGAATACGGGATGCCCGTCCCCGATGACATGGACGTGAACGTCGTCGAGAACACCGACACCACCGTGCACATCACGATGCCTGCACCGCCCAGCGGCGCGGGGGGGCGGTGAGACTGCTCGCCAGGTTTCGAGGATGGTGTGAATGAGTTTGCTGAACTTCTGCATGGGGACCCCGACCCTCCTCGATTTGACGACCATTCCAACGGAGAAGATCGATGGCCATACAGTGTCGAGTGCTTGAGGGGTTTCATCGCGTCCCGTTTTCGAGGTTCACCTCGTCGCATACGAATCACCGATGCGACCGCGAGTCCGGGATGGTGATGATCGGTGCGTTCGTCGACGACCGGCCGGCAGGTCTCGCGGTCGTGCTCTGCAATGCGGACAACGAGAGCGCGTTACTCGAGTCGATCTTCGTCGACCCGTCCGCCCGCCGCCGAGGTGCCGGTCGACGTCTGCTCGAGACCACCGAGGCGATCTGCATCGATCGGTCGATCAGGACGTTGCGCGGAAGTTGGTACCACGATGCGCCGTCCGCCTCGTCGATCGGCAGCCTGATCGAGGCATGCGGTTGGTCGAGTCCCGAAGAGAAGTCGACCGTCCACCGCGGCGGACGCCGGGTGCTCGAACACCTCGATCGAACGAGCCGGGCCTGGCGACCCCCGGAGGGGTTCAGGCTCGAATCCTGGTCCGATCTCTCGGACACCGAGATCGAGTCCCTCGGCCCGCTTCGGGGCCGGAACGAGATCCCGCTCGGTCTCCACCCCGAGGGCGAGTCCATGCTCGCGGTGTCGGCGTCGACGAGCGTCGTCCTCCGTCGCGACGAGGAGATCGTGGGTTGGATGCTCAATCACCTGATCGGATGCGAGACGCTTCGCTACTCGTCGCTGTGGCTTCGTCCGGACCTGATCGGTCGCGGATTCGGCATCTCGATCACGATCGAATCCAGTCGGCGGCATCTCGCCGTCGTCGACCGTCTTCCAAGACTGATCTTCCACGTGTCCCGGGACAACGACGCGATGCATCGCTTCGTCCAGCGACGCCTGATGCCGGGGATCGAACGCTCCTCAAGGTTGCTGGTTTCCGAACGCGTCCTGTGACCACGGCTTCGACCCGACGAGAGTGACGCCCGGGCTGGTTCCCATGTCCTCTCCGGGGCAGCGGGCGCGAACCCATGATCCGGGGGAAATCCCCCTCCCCGGCGTGGTCGCAAGGGTGGGTCCCTGCCTAGGATTTCGTACTCGGGGCGAAGGGAGCCACGCCATGAACACGTTGATCCGGAACCTGCGGCGCTTCGACGCGCTGGATGCCGACATCGCCCGGTGGATGCGGGCCACCGGGCCGGTGCTCATGCGGTATTCGATCGCGGTGGTCTTCTTCTGGTTCGGCCTCCTGAAGGTGCTGGGGATCAGCCCCGCCCAGGATCTGGTGGAGAACACCGTCTACTGGTTCAGCAACCCCGCGGACTTCGTGGTCGTGCTCGGGGCCTGGGAGATGCTGATCGGACTCACCCTG
>PKCT01000205.1 GCA_002862325.1 Phycisphaerae bacterium | reverse complement strand
GCTGATCGAACAACGCATGCTCAGGATCTACGAGCAGGACGACCTGCTCGGAGTGGAGCTCGCCGGGGCGTTGAAGAACGTGATCGCGATCGCGGCGGGCATCTGCGACGGACTCGAGTTCGGCTACAACGCCAAGAGTGCGCTGCTCGCTCGGGGGCTGGCGGAGATGACTCGCCTGGGCGTCTCGCTCGGCGCGGAGTCGACGACGTTCTTCGGCATCGCAGGCGTCGGCGACCTGGCCACGACCTGCTTCAGTCCGGACGGACGGAATCGTTCCTGTGGTGAGGCCATCGCTCGCGGAGCATCGATCGAGGACTACGTTCGGGACGGGCGATGCGTGGTGGAGGGGATTCCCACGGTCGAATCCGTGGTCCACCTCGCGCACGCCCGGAACGTCGCCGTGCCGATCACCGAGGCGGTTCGCCGCATCGTGTTCGAGGGCCTCGCGCCGGGGCGGGCGATTCAGGAGTTGATGGAACGGCCGAACGCGGCCGAAGGTCTCTGAACCGGACGGCCGGTCATTCGTCGTCGAAGCCGGAGGCAACCAGGCTATCCAGCGTCTCCAACGCCTCTTCGGCGTCCCGCCCCTCCGCGGTGATCTTCAGCTTCGTGCCGCAGGTGCCCGCGAGCATGAGCAGCTGCATGATGGACTTCGCGTCGACATCGTCGCCGCCGTCTGCGCGGCGGATGGAGATGTTCGAGGAGAACGACGTCGCGCACTCCGCAAGCATCATCGCGGGACGGGCATGCAGTCCCAGGCGGTTCGAGATGGTGACGGTCCGGCTCGGCATGTCGGTTCGGGTGGTCCCAGTCTCAACCAGTGGTCTGGCCCGCGTCCGCTTCCTCGATCAGGGTGAGTACGTCCTCGGGCGAGGTCGCTTGGCGCAGGAATCGACGGAACTGGTCCTTTCCGAGGTTGGCGAAGATCGCGCCCATCGCGTCGATGTGCTCCTCGAGCCTCGATTCCGGGCTGATCAGGAGGAAGATCGAGTGCACGGGCTGCTTGTCCATCGACTTGAAGTCGATCCCTTCCTCGCTGTTTCCGACCGCGATGCGGAAGTCCATCATGTCGGGGGTCTTGACGTGGGGGACCGCGACGCCGTGACCGAAGCCGGTCGATCCTCGACGTTCGCGGTTGATCGCGCTCTTGAGAAACGCATCCCGGAGGCTTCCCGGCACGGCCTTCGCCTCGATCAGGGCGTCCAGTAGTTCAGCGATCGCATCGTCCCGTTTGGTCGCCTTCAGATTGGTGACGATCGCCTTTTCCACCACGAGGTCGCGCAATTTCATCTGCGAAGAGCTCCACTATCGACGTTTCCGGGTTGCGGCGGAGGCGGATCGAGCGTGGATCCGCGCCCACCAAAGCGTATCATCGGACGCGGAGGGGCGTGCCGAAGATTCATCAACCCTTGTGATCCGAGATTCGTTCCTTCCAATCGTGCAACTGACGTTCGAGCTTGTCGACCGCAGCATCGATCGATGCGTAGAGGTCGTCGTGCTTGGATCTGGCCACGAAGTTGGAGTGGTGTTCGACGTCGACCACGGCTTCGATCTCGAAGTCGACGTGGACCTTGTCGAGGACGAAGGTGATCGACTGGATGTGATCTCGGAACTTGTCCAGGTGGGAGCATCTCTTGATGCAGTAGCCTTCGATGGCATCGGTCAACTCGACGTGTCGTCCGGAGACGGTGATCTGCATGTCAGTGCTCCTTTGAGGAGGCTCCGTCCTGCTGGGCGGAGGGAGGAGTGGAATTCGATGGGTCGCCGGGCGAGTCCTCGTCGTCGGAGCCCAGAAGCGCTTCATGGGGTGGGACGAGGACCCCGCCCGAGATCGTGAACCTCAGCGCTTCGTCGATCGAGATGGGCAGTTCATGGACATCGGTGCGAGGCACGGTGATCGTGTAGCCGGTGAATGGGGTGGGCGAACTGGGAATGAAGATCGTCAGGGCGTCGCCGGACTCTTCGTGGATGCTCTTCATGGTGTTCCCGGTCACGAGTCCGACCGACCAGATCCCCGGTCGCGGGTATTGCACGGCCACCACCCGGTTGAACTTGATCGGCTTGTCGTCGGAGAAGATGAAGTCCACCACCTGCTTCACGTAGGGATAGACCTGTTTGAAGATCGGAACGCTCGTGATCACGTCCTCGATGCGGCGCTGCACTCGACGGCCCAGGAAGCCGCCGAGCAGTCGTCCGGCCACGTAGACGCCCAGCACGGCCACGAGGATGCCGATCCAGTCCAGTGCGTATGCCCATTCGGACCACCATCCACGAACCGCTTCGTCGATGAGATCGGCCCGGATATCCGGCCTGGTCGGTGGATTGGAGGCTCCGCGGGACGCGTCCAACGCGGCATCGATCTCCTCGGTCGTGGGTTCGAACCACTGTCCGACCGGCTGCCACTGCGTGGCGACCTCGGCCATGGCCGCCCGCACGCCGGCGTTGATCGGCTGTGCGATCGCCGAGTCGATGAACTGGTAGGCCTTGACCAGGATCCAGAGGGTCAGCACCGAAGGCAGCAACACCGCGAGCCCGCGGCCGAAGAACCGCTTGAAGTCGCCACTGAAGGTCCGGGTTTGATCGCTGCTCATGGATGTGCCTGCGGGGAAAGGTACGCCCGAGGATTGTACGACGTTCAGCGACTTCCGAATGGATGGAGGCGCACCCGGAACGCCTTGACGACGCCACGGCGTCGGCACTCCAGACGCACGAGGTCTCCGAGTCGATGGTTCGCGAGCGTCAAAAACCAGGACGCCCGGGTCCGTACCGGGTCGTCGTCGATCTTCATCACCACGTCTCCGACGCGGAGTCCGGACCGACGGGCCTCCTGCGTGACCACCCGTTGGATGCGAACGCCATCGCCCGCCTCCTCCACCAGGATCCCCGGATAGGGGTCGCCGAGTTCGAGGGTCGACTCCTGGCGGCCTCGCTGCAGGACCCAGCGTCGCCAAAGTTCGTTGATCTGGTCGATGGATCTTCCGAACGTTCGTTCGAGCGCGAGTCGTCCGGTTCGATCCTCGTCGTAGGTCCTCACGTACGTCCGATACCAGGTGTCGAGACGGCCACGATCGGCGATGAACTCGAACACCGAGCGAACCTGTGGATAGAGCGAGGAACGATCTTCGCGGAACGCGTCCGGGCCCTTCTCCACGATGTCGTTCAACGCGAGGTCCCGGCCCGAGGTCACCTGCCGATGGACGATCGCGTGCCGGAGATTCGGAACGAATGCGATGCCGCCGTCGTTCCGGAGTTCGTAGTCCTCGAAAAGACTCGCCAGTCCTTCCTGAATCCACATGGGATGCCGTTGGCGACGGGCGTCCATGTCGGCCCAATGGAGTCGATGGGTGTACTCGTGCCGCATGCTGCTCCCGATGTCCCGGGAGACCAGCAGTCGTCGGTCGTGCCGATAGGCCCCCGGCGTTCGATCCGGATCGTCGAGGCCGAGATCCCGGCGGAACACCGTGGCCTGGTCGCGTTGTGCCGGCACGATCACCGTGCACCAGTCGGGCACCGCGGCGTCGAAAAGCGTCGCACGTTGGTGATCGGCCTGCCGCTGGAGCATGGAACGCAGGTCGACGCACGAACGTCTCGGGAGTCCGCACGCCAGATGGATCTTGAGTTCGTCGATCGATTCGACGTGGTAGTCGTCCCCAAAACGACTGCGAAGCGAGTCGATGTCGGACGCGTCGTCACCGTTCTCCCCGCGACGCCCGGCCTCGAGTATCGCTTGGAAGACCTCGTGGTTCCGCATGGATCGGAGGGCGGGATCGAGTCGCATGGCGTCGAAGTCTCGGAAACCGCGGCGGACCGCGATCAGCAACGCGGATCCCGCATCGTCGCGCCGATCGAGAAGGGCGAGGGCGCAAGCGCGTCCGTAGTGGAATTCCGCAAGATCCGGCCATCGTTCGATCGCTCGATCCAGCAGGCGAAGCGCACGTTCCGGGCGGTCGTTGGTGAAGGCCCGGATGACGTCCCGTTCGAGGAGCTCACGTTCCCGTTCTTCGGTCTCCCCCTCCGCCTGGCCGTTCGGGGACGGTTCCGATGGGGTCTGGGCGAGCGAGCTCGAACGCGACAGCCCGTCCGCCAGGGCGAGGGCCAGGACGAGGGTCCGCAGTGGGACGAGAATCATCGTCGTGTTCACGACCTCATGCTAGCACTCGAGGATCGAATCGCGTTCATTCAGGACTCGCCCGCCCGGACCCGCCCCCGGACCGCGTCGTCCTCGATGCGGAGCTCGCCGGTGGCGATCGCCTGGATGGTCTCCGGCAGAGCTCGGATCTCCTCCTCGAAGACGCGAGCGGCGAGGGTCGTCGCGTCGTCATCCGGGTGGACCGGGCACCGTCTCTGGTGCAGGACCGGTCCCTGGTCGTAGACCTCGTCGACCAGGTGAACCGTGCATCCGGACGTCCGTTCACCGGCATCGACGACCGCGCGATGGACGTGCATCCCGTACATCCCCTGGCCGCCGAAGCGGGGGAGCAGCGAAGGATGAATGTTGATCACACGGTTCGCGAGCGGTTCGGTGATCTGGAGGTGGCGGAGGTAGCCGCAGAGGCACACGAGATCCACCGACGTGCTTCGAAGGTGGAGATCGAGCCGATCGGGCAGCGACTCCGGGGGATCGATCGGAACGATCTCGACCGGAAGTCCGGCCTCTCGACATCGACCGACGCCGGCGAGGTCCTCCCGGTGCGCAATGACGGTGGCGATCTTCGCGTCGAGTTCGCCGCGTTCGATCCACGATCGAAGGTTGAGGACGGTTCGTCCACCCCCGGAGATCAGGCATCCAAGCCGAAGCGGACGGATCACGGTGCCGTTCCATCCTGGTCGACGTCGAAGGGGACCGGCACGCCCTGGTCATCGACCGAGACCAGGGTGAGTTGCGCCTCGGTCACCAGGACGGTGTCTCCGCCCAGGTGCCGTTCGGATTCGACCCTGACTTCGACCGTGACCGAGCTGCGCCCGGTCCGAATGGTTCTCGTGAGGCAGGTCACCACGTCGCCGGTGTAGACCGGGGCCACGAAGTGGACCTGGTTCATGGAGACCGTGACCCAGCGGCGGCGACCATGACGTCGTGCTTCCAGGTAGCCGGCCTGGTCGATCCGGCTGAGGACCACACCGCCGAACACCGTGCCCTGGTGGTTCGTGTCCGCGGGCATCATGAGTGCCCGGAGCGAGGTGCGGAAGCCGTCGTCGCGTGAGGTCATGGAACGGAGTCTCGCCGCTCCGGAGGCGGGGGGCAAATCGACCGGAGTGGAACGCTACGTGTCGGTGGTGGACCGACCGGCCCCCCGGGACCTGGTTCCGGTCGTCTTGGTCGAGGTCTTCCTCCCCCGCGTCGCGGCCACCTTCTTCTTTCCGCCCTTCTTGTTGGAGCTCTTCTTCTTCGTCTTCTTGGCGGTCTTCTTCGAGGCCCTTCCTGAATTCTCGGATGTGCTCTTGGTCTGGCTGGGCTTGGGTCGGGTGCGAGTGCCGGTCGAAATTCCGACGTCGAGAACCGTCCCGAGCCATCGGCCGGTGTGGCTCTCGGGGTCCCGGGCGACGTCCTCCGGAGTTCCGGTGGTGACGATCCGTCCACCTCTTGCGCCGCCTTCGGGGCCGAGATCGATGAGATAGTCGGCTTCCGCGGCGAGGTCCATGTGGTGCTCGATGACCACGACGGTGTGGCCTTCGTCGACGAGGCGGTGAAGGACATCGGTGAGGCGGGCCACGTCTTGTTGATGGAGTCCGATGGTGGGTTC
>PKCT01000078.1 GCA_002862325.1 Phycisphaerae bacterium | reverse complement strand
GACGGCGCCGCGACGATGGACTACATGGAGGAGGAGCAGCAGCGCGGCATCACGATCCAGTCGGCCGCGACCACGTGCCCCTGGACGTTCAACGACGACGACTACAAGATCAACCTGATCGACACGCCCGGACACGTCGACTTCACCATCGAAGTGGAGCGATCGCTTCGCGTCCTCGACGGCGCCGTCGCGGTCTTCGACGGCAAGGAGGGCGTCGAAGCCCAGTCCGAGACCGTGTGGCGTCAGGCCGATCGATACGAAGTCCCCCGCATGTGCTTCATCAACAAGATGGACAAGCTCGGCGCGGACTTCGAATTCAGCTTCAAGACGATCAAGGAACGACTCGGCGCCAACCCCATCGCGCTGCAGATTCCGATCGGCGCCGGCGACGATCTCAAGGGCATCATCGATCTCCTCGAGATGCGGGCCTTCTTCTTCGAAGGCGACCGCGGCGAGACCGTCGAGGAACGCGACATCCCCGAGGATCTCAAGGACGACGCCGAGATGTGGCGTGCCGACACGGTCGAGAAGGCCGCGGAGCTCGACGACGACCTGATGGAGGCCTACCTCGAGGACGCGGACTCGATCACGATCGAGCAGATCAAGGCCGCCATCCGCAAGGGCACCATCGCCCTCACCTGCAACCCGGTCCTCTGCGGCTCGGCCCTCAAGAACATCGGTGTCCAGCGACTCATCAACGCGGTCATCGAATATCTGCCCAATCCCACCGAGGTCCCGGCGATCGAGGGCATCGACCCCCGAGATCCCGAGAACAAGCTCGTCCGACCCCACAACGAGGACGCGCCGTTCTCCGCGCTGGTCTTCAAGGTGGTCAACGACACCCATGGCGACCTGACCTACTGCCGCGTCTACTCGGGCGTCCTTCCCAAGGGAAGCCGGATCCTCAACCCTGGCAACAACAAGAAGGAGAACGTCTCCCGAATCTTCGAGATGCACGCGAAGGACCGCGAGGCCCTCGAGGAGGTCGGCGCCGGACAGATCGTCGCCCTCATCGGCCTCAAGAACTCCTTCACCGGCGACACCATCTGCGACCCCGATGATCCCGTCATCCTGGAACGCATGACCTTCCCCGAGCCGGTCATCTCGATGTCGATCGAGCCCAACACGGCCGACGACAAGAAGAAGCTGGGCGACGCACTGCAGACCATTCGACGCGAGGACCCCTCCTTCCGGTCGCAGTACAACGACGAGACCGGCGAGACCATCATCTCCGGCATGGGTGAGCTTCACCTCGAGATCATCAAGAACAAGCTGGTGCGAGACATGAAGGTCGGCGTCACCGTCGGCAAGCCCCGCGTCTCCTATCGCGAGACGATCCTGGGGTCCGCCAACGACGTTCGCGGTCTGTTCAAGAAGCAGACCGGTGGTCGTGGTCAGTTCGGCGATGCGGTCATCAACGTCGCTCCTATCACCGAGGCCGAGGCCGAGGAGCAGGAGCTCAAGTACAAGGACGGAGTCGTCTTCGTCGACAAGATCACCGGTGGCGTGATCCCGCGGGAGTACATTCCGTCGGTCGAGACGGGTGCCCGCAACGCCGCTCTCAGCGGCGTCATCGGCGGCTATCCACTCATCAACGTCAAGGTCGAGCTGATCTTCGGCTCCTACCACGACGTCGACTCGAGCCAGGTGGCGTTCGAACAGGCGGGCTCGCTCGCCTTCCGCGAAGCGGTCACCAAGGCGGGGCCGGCGCTTCTCGAGCCGATCATGAAGCTCTCGGTCACGACGCCCGACGAGTACTTCGGCACGGTCTCCGGCGACATCGCCAGTCGCCGCGGCCACATCGTCGACTCCGACCTTCGTGGCGTGGTTCGAATCATCACCGCGGAGGTTCCGCTGTCCGAGATGTTCGGATACACGACGACGCTCCGCTCGATGACGCAGGGCCGGGCCACCAGTTCGATGGAACCGGCGGAGTACCGCGTCATGCCCGACAGCCTCAAGGACGCCGTCCTCGCCGAAGGCTGAACGGAACACCATGCACCGATCCACGCGGGTCCGCGATCGCTCGATCGCGGACCCGCGTTGTCGTCCGAGCAGGCCTGATACCGTGCGATCAGCATGGTCGAGTCACCCGAGATCGAATCGAGCGACGAGTTCCGTGGCGAGTACGACCTCGCCTGGGAGTCGTGGCTGCGACGGCGTCTGACATCGCTCTGCAGCGTTCTGGTCGCGCTCAGCATCGTCGAGACCGTAGCGTTGCTGATCGTGCTCTTCGACACCACGGACTTGGAGAACGATGCCGAACGGTTCGAAGTGATCTTCGGGATCGTCACGAAGTTCCTCGAGATCGCCGTCATCTCCGTCTTCTACTTCGGGTTCATCGCACGGACGAAGACGCCGCAGGGGCTGATCCGGATGGCTCGCCTGCTGGTCGGCGTGCTGGGCGCGACCCTGCTGGTGGAGCCCCTGGCCTTCTCGGATCAGGACCTCGTCGATCTGGGGTTCCTCGCCAACCTGTTCTTCCTCCACCTCGTGTCGAGTCTGCTGCTCCCCTGGTCGCCCTGGGACTCGATCCGTCCGTTCGTACCGCTCGCGATCATCTGGATCCTGGTCGTGGCGTCGACCAGCGTCCAGGATGGGGACTGGAGTCGACTCGCCTATGCGAGCGCGATCATGCCCCTCGGCTTCTTCCCCGGCGTCGCGATCTGCGGACTTCGTCTGTACCGATGGCGGCGGAAATTCCGGACCGAGACGGCGGTTCGCGGCTTCCTCAGCCTGCGTCGCGAGCTGAAACAGGCTCGGAGCATCCATGAATCGCTTCTGCCGGACCCGAGCCGCGACGAACACGCCACCTTCGACTTCGTGTTCCGACCCATGCGCGATCTCGGAGGCGACTACATCCACGCATCGACGCTTCCCGATGGTGGCAAGCGGCTGATATTGATCGACGTGACCGGCCACGGCCTCGCTTCGGCCATGACGGTGACGCGGATGTCGGGCGAACTCGAACGTCTCATCGCGGAGACGCCCGATCTCGGCCCGTCCGCGATCCTCGAATCGCTCAACCAGTACATGAATCTCGTGACGAGCCAGCACGGCGTCTTCGCGACGGCGATCGCAGTCGACCTCGCTCCCGGCACCGGACGCTGTCGCATCGCGAACGCGGGCCACCCTCCCGCCCTGATCCGGCATCCGGACGGGGAGGTCCGTCGGGTGGAATCCGCCGGGATGATCCTGGGGGCCCTGGAGTCGGAGCACTACACCTGCGAGGAGGTCGAACACGACCTCGAGACCGGCAGCGTCGTCCTGCTCTACACCGACGGCGCGTCCGAGACCCGGGGACCGAACGGACTGCTGCTCGGCGATGATCGACTTGAGCAGGCCTTCCGGGAGATCGACGTTCGACGAGAACCTGCCCACCGAGTCCTCAAGTTCATCGACGACTATCGAGTCGGTCCTCCCGGCGACGACATCGTCATCGCGACCCTCACCGTTCTCGACGGGACGCCCAACGCGTGAACACGACCAAGGACCATGATCGATCGATGCTCGAACGCGCGGCCAGGATCGCGCTCCGTGCCCACGGCGAGGCGGAGCCGAACCCGACCGTCGGCTGCATCGTGGCCGATCGAGACGGCGTCTGGGCGGGATCCGGTCGAACCAGCGCTCCCGGCGGTCCGCACGCCGAGGTCTCGGCACTCGCCGCGGCGGGAGAACGTGCGCGCGGGGGGACGATGTGGGTCACCCTCGAGCCATGCAATCACCACGGGCGCACGCCGCCGTGCGTCGATGCGATCCTCGCGGCTGGAATCTCGAGAGTCGTCGTCGGCCACCGCGATCGGAACGCGATCGCCGCCGGCGGTCTCGAACGGCTCCGCGAGTCCGGAGTCGTGGTCGATGTCCGCGAGGACGTGGTGGCGGTGCGGCGTCTCCACGCACCGTTCGATCGCGCCGTGCACGACGATCTGCCGTGGGTCACGGCCAAGTGGGCGGAGACCCGCGCGGGACGCCTGGTCGCACCGACCGGCCACGACCGACGCATCTCCGGTGCCGCTTCGCACCGACTGGTCCACCGCGAGCGAGGACGATGCGACGCGATCCTCACCGGCGTCGGCACCGTCGTCGCGGACGATCCCAGACTCGATGCCCGGTCGCCTCGGCCGCGTCGCATGCCGATCCGGGTGGTGATCGATCCCGCGTTCGACGTGCCTCGCGCAGCGAGACTCTTCGGCGAAGGCGCGGGACCGGTGATGATCGCCGCCCAGGCCGACTCGCTCGAACGTCGACCGGTGGATCGCGAGCGGCTCGAAAGGCAGGGGGCGACGTTCCTCACTCTCGACGGTCCGCCGGTGGAATCCGGATGGCCGTCCGGCCTCCCCGCCGGCCTTCTCCTCGACGTCCTCCGCCGTCTGCGGCGGGACCATGCCGCCACCAACATCCTGACCGAGGCCGGCCCCGGGCTTCTCGAGGCACTCTTCGACTCGAACCTCGTGGACGCGGCCCTCGTCTTCACCGCGGACTTCGACTTCCCTGCGGAATCGACGGAGCGTGCGTCCACGTCGACGCCGCGACGGCATCTGGAGAACGGCGGCTACGAACCGATCTGGGAGGGGCTCCGAGGCGAAGACCGCGTGCGGTGGTGGCAGCGCAAGCCCTGATGGCTCACGGATCGCTGGGGGCGAAGACCGTCCAGTCCTGCAACCGAAGTGGAATCTGGGTGGTGGGCGGATGGAGTCTGAGAACGCCGTCCCCGTTCTCGAACGCCCATCGTCCGGCGTTCCGTTCGCGTGCGATGCGGACCGTGTCCATCGGTGCACCGTCGAAACCATGCAGTACGACGGTCGCGACCTCCAGCGAGTTGGGATAGCTCTGGACTCGAACCTCGTTCGCGCGGGTTTCGGTGAGCAGATCGAGCAGCCGCTCCACCAGACGCGGATCGGCCTCGCCGTCGCGCGTCCCGGTCGCATCGGTGACGGAGATCAACCACCGATCGAGACGCCGATCGAGCGTCATCTCCCCCTCGGAGCTCCCGATCACGATCCGACGCACGTCTCCCCGCCGAACACCCGTACCCGTCGTCGCCAGGAGATCCTCGACCGAAGGAAGGAGGCCCGCGATCGCCGCTTCGTCGAGCCGAAGAACGCTCGGAACTCCGTCGATCAGCGCGAAGCGTTCGCGTCCCACCAGTCCCGAGGGCCCGCCGATGAGGGTCCGCTCACGGCTCCCGTCCGTTCGAACGGCCTCCACGACCACCGGCGGGTCGTCGAGACCGAAGCGGGAGAGGTCCTCCGGATCGTCCACCACGAAACCATCGTGTTCGATGCGGGCCAGGACGCCGAGGAATCGCTGCACGGCCGAAGAATCGACCCGGGAGTCGATCGGATCGAGCATCGTCCAGATCCGTCCGTTTCGAGCCAGCGCGATCTCGATCGGACCGTTTCGCACCGAGACTTCGGAGAACTCCTCGTCGCTCGGGAAGAGACGTCGTGCTCGCCAGTTCCTCAGATCGTCGTCCAAAGCACGCTCGTGCAGATCGCCTCCGACCACGAAGACCGGTCCATCGACGCCGAGCCCGATCCATCCGCGACCCGCGACCGTTCGATCGCCGAGATGGATCTCCGCAAGACCGTCGGCCCATTCCAGGTCGACGCGATCGCCCCGGGGGAGTCGATCCCGATCCGACAGGGGATCAATCTGCACGCGCTCGAGACGAGACACACGTGTCCGAGCCTTGGATTCTCGATCGTCGAGAACCGCCGGAAGCTCAAGGCCGAGTACCAGAACCTGCCCCAGAGCCGGGACCTGACGCCGGCACCACCGGCGGTGGC
>PKCT01000148.1 GCA_002862325.1 Phycisphaerae bacterium | reverse complement strand
GGAGGACGGCGTGGCATGGGACGCGGAGTACGCGGAGGACCGTGTCGCCCACGAGTACGACGAGTACCACTCCGGAAACGACGGCGATCACGATCCGGGTCCACCGCCGCATGAACCCGAGCCACCACGACCGGACGCCGACCACGGATCGGATGGAGGTCCCGAACGCGACGGTCGTGGACCCGATCCAACGCCGGCATGACCTCGGTGCATCCCGTCCGGAGGATCAGAGACGACGACTCGCCATCGCGCCGCGGGTCGCAGGTTCGTCGAGCATCCGATCGTGCTTCTCTCGATCGGCGTCGTCGCTGAATCGCGGTCGAATGAGCTTCGCGGGAATTCCCCCGTGGATCTCGTAGGGCGGAACATCCTTGGTGACCACCGAACCCGCGGCGATCACGCTCCCACGTCCGATCCGCACGCCCGCCATGACGATGCACCCCGCACCGATCCACGCATCGTCCTCGATGACGGTCTCGTGAAGCTCCGGGCGCCCCGCGAAGATCGTCGGTGTACCGGGGAGGTCTATTCGATGGTCCGCCCCGACGATCATGACGCGTGGAGCCAGCATCACGTACTTGCCGAGCGTCACCTTGGGGCCCACGACGCACTCGGGTCCGACATAGGCGTACGGATGCGCCGTGAGGTCCCGCTTCACATCCGCGGAGTTCTGGACGTATGCGCGAGGATCGACGTGGCGCAACCCTCGTCGCCAACGATGGAATCCGATGACGACACCCCGAATCCCGAGGAAGAGTCGGCCCTGACCAAGAACGCGATGTAGCAGGTACTTGAGGGCCATCAGCGGGATATTCCCATCTCTCGAATTCGATTGGCGGCATCGACCAGCTCGACGATCATCTGATCGAGGTTGAGTTCCTCGTAGACGATCCGATAGCTCTCGTCGCCCATGCGGCGAAGGCGGCTGACGTCGCTGAAGGCCTCGCTGATCAGATGGTGGAGATGATCCACGGTCGGTGGGTCGAAGAGCCATCCGTTCTCCGGACGCACCAGATCGTCCTGGGTGCCGTCCGCCTCGCCGACGATCACCGGCAGAGCGCGGGCCATGGCCTCCTGAATCGCCAATCCACCCAGACCGGGAAGGACGAAGAGATCGGCCCGATCGAACGCCGCGGTCAATTCCTTCCCGAAGAGCTTCCCACTGAAGACGATGTCCTCGGAATCGAGCTTCGAAGCCGCATAGGCGGCGACGTCGTCGCGATCCGGACCCTCACCGACGATCTCGATGACTGGCCGATCCTCCTTGGGGAATCTGGCCACCGCATCGATCATCAGGTCGAGCCGCTTCCCCGAATACACCCGACCCACGAAGAGAATCCTCGGGCGATCGACGAAGGAGGAGGGCCGCGCGGGGGCGGGTTCGGTCGGGCGAGGCGCGATGCAGTTGTGGACCACGAAGATCCGATCCGCCGGCACGCCCGCCGCCTCGTACTCGTTCCTCGCTCGGGAGCTGTAGGCGACGATCCCGTCGAAGCCCTGGTAGAAGCGGTTCCTCAGGGGACGTCGAGCCCACTCGAAGCCGCTTGCCAGCATCATGGTCCCCAGTCCCCAGCCCAGGACGGGTATGCCCCGCTTCCTCGCCCAACGTCGAGCTCGGTGCGTGCTCAGAATTCGGACGTTGCCGCTGGCGATGAACACGTCTGGTGAGCGTTCAGCCAACCATTCCACCACGCCGGGCTGCCAGATCAGGGTGGCTGGCGACGGCAGATATCTGCGGGCATCGACCGGGGTGTAGTCCGCCCCCTCGATGGCCGTGGTGGTCACCACCCCCGTCTCGTCGTCCGAACGGCCGGTGAGGATCGAAAGCCGACCGTCGACCCGCGTCGCAAGCTTCTCGTAGATCGACCTCCGATAGACGGGGAGGACCACGTCCTGAATGGCAATTGTTCCGCGGAATATCGCCTCGTCGACCATGGAACTCCCTCTTGATGGAGCCGATGTGCAGGACGCTCGGGCGCCCGACTCCGTGTATTGTACTGGTCCAGGCAGTTTTTGAACGCTGCTCCACACCGGAACCCCCAGTTGTAACCGGCCCGCCAAACAGTCGGTCCAGAGAACCATGAGCAAGAAGAACCAACCGCAACGCGAGTCCATCTGCGTGGTGGGACTCGGGTACATCGGTCTCCCCACATCCGCCGCCCTGGCCGCTCGGGGATTCACCATCCACGGCGTCGAGATCAGCCAGGACGTGGTCGACACGATCAATGCCGGCGAGACGCACATCGTGGAACCCGAGCTCGACCTGCTGGTTCGAGCCGCGGTCGATTCCGGACGACTCAAGGCACACACCGAACCGGTCGAAGCCGACATCTTCATGGTCTGCGTGCCCACACCACTGACTTCGGAGAAGACCGCGGATCTCAACGCCGTGTGGTCCGCGTCGAAGGCGATCGCACCATTCGTCCGTCCCGGGAACATCGTGATCCTCGAGTCCACGAGTCCGCCCAAGGCGACCGAACGCATGGAGGAGATCATCCTTCAGGAATCCGGGCTGCAGCCCGGCGAGGTGCACTTCGCCCACGCACCCGAGCGGGTGCTTCCCGGCCACATCCTGCGGGAAGTCATCGAAAACGATCGAATCGTCGGCGGTACGAATGAGGCTGCGACCGCCGCCGCCGCGGCGTTCTACGAGAAGTTCGTCTCGGGCCGCGTCCTCCAGACCACGGCGCGAACCGCCGAACTCGCCAAGCTGGTGGAGAACAGCTACCGCGACACGAACATCGCGTTCGCGAACGAACTCTCTCTCGTCTGCGACGAGCTCGAGATCGACGTCTGGGAACTCATAGCCCTCGCGAATCGCCACCCTCGTGTGAACATCCTCACCCCGGGTCCCGGCGTCGGCGGACACTGTCTCGCGGTCGATCCCTGGTTCATCGTCGAGCTCGTTCCGGAGACGGCACGGCTGATTCGCACCTCGCGAGAGGTCAACGAAGGCAAGCCCGACTGGATCGTCGACCGCGTGAAACGAAAGGCCGAGCGGTTCCGACAGCCCCGGATCGCGTGCCTGGGACTGGCCTACAAGCCCGATGTGGACGATCTTCGGGAATCACCCGCGCTCGAAATCGCGATCGATCTCGCGAAGGCCGGAATCGGCGAGGTCTTCGCCATCGATCCGTACGTGGACGAGCATCCCGATCTCACGCTCCGGCCGCTCGAAGACGGCCTCGAGGACATCGACATCGTCGTCCTGCTCGTCTCTCACCGACAGTTCAAGCGCATGCCGCGGCAATGGCTCCGAGAAAAGGCCGTGATCGACGTCTGCGGCATGTTCGCCCAGCTCAACATCGACTGACCCCTGCACGAGGAACTCGACGATGATCCGCACCGTGGTCCTGATGGGGACTCGCCCCGAAGCCATCAAGATGGCACCCGTCCAACGTGCACTCGTCGAAAGCGACGACTTCGAGCCGATCCTGGTCTCGACCGGACAGCATCGCGAGATGCTCGCCCAAGTCCTCTCGGTGTTCGATCTGAAGCTCGACCGTGATCTCGCGGTCATGACCCGGAACCAGACCCTCGCGGGACTGAC
The DNA here is from genome assembly GCA_002862325.1 of Phycisphaerae bacterium. Taxonomy (GTDB): domain Bacteria; phylum Planctomycetota; class Phycisphaerae; order Phycisphaerales; family SM1A02. The sequence continues at coordinate 2,258 of PKCT01000148.1, read as the reverse complement.
CGCGCGTCTCGCCGAATCGATCGACGGGATGCTCGAAGAGATCAAGCCCGACGCGTTGCTGGTGCAGGGCGACACGACCTCGGTCATGGTCGGTGCGTTGTGTGGCTTCTATCGCAACATTCCCGTGGGCCACGTGGAGGCGGGCCTTCGCACCCACAACATGCGATCCCCCTTCCCCGAGGAGGCGAACCGGGTCCTCGCCTCGAAACTGGTGAGCTACCACTTCCCCCCCACCGACGGCGCGCGTGAACACCTCGTGAACGAAGGCGTGGCCGAGGAGGACATGGTCGTCACCGGCAATACGGTGATCGACGCGCTCCTGTGGGAATCAGAACGACAGAAGTCGGACGAGACGCTCAAGGCTTCGCTCGCCGCGGAGCTGAAGGGTCTTCTCGAAGAGACCGGCAGTCCGCTGACCCGACTCGACGACCGTGAATACATCCTGATCACCGGGCATCGGCGGGAGAACTTCGGCGACGGCTTCGAGCGGATCTGCCGTGCGATCATCGCCCTCGCTGAGCGTTATCCGGACTGCAGGCTGATCTATCCGGTGCACCTGAACCCGAACGTGAACGACGTGGTTCGAGGAATCCTCGGCGACCGCGAGAACATCGTGCTCCTCCCACCCCTCCACTACCGGCTCTTCATCCATCTGATGTCCGGGGCGAAGCTGATCCTCACCGATTCCGGTGGGGTCCAGGAAGAGGCCCCGAGTCTCGGAAAGCCCGTGCTCGTGATGCGCGACACCACCGAGCGTCCGGAAGGGGTCCATGCCGGGACCGTGAAGCTCGTCGGCACCGACGATGCCGCGATCGTCGGTGAAGTCAGTCGACTGATGGACGATCCGGCAGAATACGCTCGAATGTCAGAGGCGCAGAACCCCTACGGCGATGGACGGGCGGCATCCAGAATCCTGGACTACCTTCGAAGCAGGCTTGGGTGAATCAGCGGCTCAACCGGCGAGATGCAGCCGGTCGCCCGAACTTGGCGCCTCGACCGCCTGACCATCCACGGACGCGGTGGGCGTTGCTTCCGTCGTCTCGGCTGAGGCGAGTTGGGCCAGCACCATCTCCCAGGTCTCGCGTTCGAACTTCAGAAGCTGAACCACTTCCGCGATGCACGCGGGACTTCGTTCGCTCATGCCCTCCATGAGCTTGGAGATCATGAACGTGTAGAGGCTGTTGAGCCGTTGGGCGAGCGTCGGATCGTGTTCCGGCTTGAGACCGGAGAGAAGCTCGGTGAGGATCGCGCGACACTGTCGGCTTCCTTCATACGCCTGCTCGAAGTCCTTGTCGGCGAGTCCGCCACGACATTGCTCGGCGAAGCGAATGGCGCCGTCGATCAGCATGAGCCGAAGCTCCGCGGGCGAGGCGGTCATCACCTTGGTACGAAGATACGACTGTGCGCCTGGGTTCATCATGGTGTTGAGTTCATCGGCCGAAACGTCTCGGATACTGAGCTTCCGCGAGCACACCGGGTGAAAATCGGACCAAAGGCCGACGCCGACGCGCAAATACCGCCCACAGCGTCAACCCAGAAGGGCACCGGCGGTGGCCAGGTTCTGGCTGATCGCACCGAGGGAGCTCTGCTGCGACTGCAGGCGAGCCAGAGTCTCCTCCATGGTGGCGAACTGCCGCTGCAAACGAAGTCGCTTCGCATCAAGACGTTCATCGATCCGTTCGATCCGATCGTCCTGAGCGTCGATGAGGGTCTGGAACTGCCGGTCCGCGATCGTGAGCGTGCCGTCGATCGAGTTCGTGAGGCGATCCACCAGCTGATCGAAGATGTCGCCGAAACCGAGGGCGCTGTAGGTCGTCGTCGATTCCTCGACCGTGATTCCCGGCGCAATCGTCTTGGTGGAGGACCCCTGCTGCTTGAACGCCTCGAAGAGGTTCTTCACGGCGGCGGGGTCCGACTCGTAGGCGGCGGAGAACTTCGCCTCGTCGAGCTTGATCTGTCCGTTGGTGCTCACGCGAATACCGACCTCCGAGAGGAACTGGTACTGCGTGTCCACGCCGACCGCACGCTGCTGCAGCGCTCGATACATCTCGCCCCGAACCCTCGCCACGGTCGGATCCCCGAGCAGAGGCCCCCGGGTGTCGGTCTCGGAGTCGTAGCTGTCGTACGAGTTGAAGGCCTCGATGACGGAATTGAATCCATCGACGAACGCGGTCACCGCTTCATTGATCGACGCGTCGTCGCGCGAGATGTTGACCGTGATCGGCGTGTCGGACGTCGCCATGAGATCGAGGGTGACG
>PKCT01000156.1 GCA_002862325.1 Phycisphaerae bacterium | reverse complement strand
CCACGAATTCGAGCTTGTCGAGGATCCCGTCTCCGTTCAGGGTGGAGGGTGTCTGGCCGGCCGGGTCCAGGGCGCCGCCGTCTGGCGACGCGTACGGCGCAGCCGCGAGCAGCAGCGTCTCGCCGACGGAACCGAGCTCATCCGTCAACTCGATGACGCCCTCGAGCACGACGCCGGTCGCGCTCTCGTGCGGAGCGGTCGGGGCGACGGAGCCAGTGGGCCCGAACCAGCCCGAATAACCGTTGTCGTGCTCGTCGCCGAGGAATGCCGACCAGGTCATGGCCTGCCCCGACTTCGCCCAGGGCGCAGGCCGCAGGGGCCCCGACGCGTCGGCGACGAGGATGAAGAGGTCGTCGCCGTCGGCCGCAGCCTCGGTCGCGACGTAAAGATGGTCGTCGAGGATCGCCGCATGCAGCCGCCGCCCCGCGACCTCCGCGACCATCACCGCCTCGTCGTTGAGGACACCGTCCATCTCGAAGTCGATCCCGGGTTCGCCGCCCTCGACCGGGATGCGCCAGTCGACGCCACCGTTGTTGTCCCAGGTTCCCGCTCCGTCGTTGAAGACGAAGTCGAGCTCGACCGCATCGCCGGGCATCAGAATCTCGACCTCCCAGAATCCGCTCGCCTCTTCGAAGACGAGCGGGCGGTCCGGCGACACCACGGTCGACCACTGGTCGTAGCCGTGATGCAGCCGGATGCTCGTTGCTCCGGCGAGCACGCCGTCGCCGGGTCGGTATCGCACGAGCACCGGCTCGCCCGCGAGCGGCACCTCGGGATCGAGCTCGACCAGTCGGGGATCGTCGTCTCCCCCACCGCTGGCCCCCTCGCCGTCGCCGATCCAGACGTGTCCGATCGCCGAGCGCGACTCGTTGCCATGGACGTCGCGAGCGATCACCTGGTAGTCCACGAGGGTCTCGGGCAGCGCCGGAAGAGTCGCCGCGCAACGACTCGCGATCGCGGTCGCCTGCTCGAGGAAGTCGATGCCGGTCCAGCCGTTCGCGTTCCCCGAGGGGAAAGGCGCGACCTCCATCGACTGTTCGATCCACGCCCCGACACCCGGTCCACCCGCTACCGTCTCGTTCTCGACGGTGTCACGAGGATTCAGACCGTCGGCGTCGACGCGATACCTCAGGACGACCGACTCGAGACCCGAAACGTCGTGCACGAAGGTCCAGATCGTTGCCATCGGATCGGTGATGGTCTCCTGATAGCCCCACGCCGGACCGAAGTTCGAGCCCCCGGGATTCCACGGATGTCGCTGGATCGGCATGATGGTCGGGGCGGTCCGGTCCTCGCCCGCATCGAACAGGATCGAGGCCTCGCTCCAGGCCTCGTTCGCGGCGATGCCCGGCTTGGCCTCGAGATCGAGGGCCGAACCGTAGTACACGTAGCCGGAATTGAAACCACCAAGCAGGAAGTGCCACGCCCGTTCCGCCGCGGTGCTGTCGGCATCCGGGTGAAGAACCTCGTCGATGCGAACCGGCCGCCCGAAGTCGGTCGAGATCTGCTCCGCATGAACAACCGCGTTCACCCCTGCGATGAGCACCGCCCAGTTGCGCGCGTCGGCACTCCAACCGTTCACGACGTCGACCTGGCCCGCCGGGGTCCGCGGGAGATCCAGCCAGTTGAGCATCCGCGGATCACCGAAGTCGCCGTCGGCGTTGACCCACGCACCATCCTCGAGGTGGAACCAGTCACCCTCCGGTACGGGATGGTCGGCGAGATATCGCTCGACCGTGGTCGCGGTGTAGCCTGCGGCCTGCGCCTGACCCACGAAGTTCGGCACCGCCTCGACGTAGTAGGAGTACCCTCCTCCCCAGAAGTTGTCGCCGTCGTGGGCCATGATCGCCAGGAGGGGACGTTGCGAGGAACCGGCGATCGACTCGACCTCGTCGAAGCGACCGAGCGAAAGCGGATTGGCTCCGTCCTCCCAACCGAGCGACTGACTGCACGGCACCGCGATCATGGTCTCGACCACCCCGGTGTCGGGATCGACCCAGCCGATCCGCTGCGGCTGGAACGAGAACGGCAGGGCTTCGGCCGGACCGCAACCTCGCGAGATCGAGACTCGGAACCAGTCGTTGCCGCCCGGATTCACCTGATCCGCCCGGTTCGGCGGATCGCAGTTGACGCCTCCGGAACCGAATTGAATCGGGAAGTCCGGACACGCGCGGGAGAGTTTTTCCGCACTCACGAAGGTCCAGTCGATGCCCGCCTCGCGGAGCAGCGGAACCAGTCGTGGTGAGAACGCCATCTCGCTCGGGAAGAACCCGCGACTCGGGGCGGGCGAGGTCCCCCAGGCCTGCGGATAGACCGCGGCGTAGAGGGCGAGGTCCTTCCGCACGACCTCGTCGGGACAGAGCGGCAACAGCGGATGGTGGAACGCGAACTGCACCACGTCCATCCGCGGCGTGAAGCCTTCTCCCGTGGAGTCCCACTGACGAGCCTCCCGCCACGGCGCGGTCCAGTTCGTCGAGTACCCGAGCTGGCCGCCCGCATCTGCGAAGGACTGGATGTTCTCCACGAGCCCGCCGGAGAACGAGACCTGGGCCCCGGCCTCGGGAGCCCATGAGATGGCGCTCACCGTGTCGCGAGGTCGGTCCTGATACGCCCGAACCCGATCCGGTTTCCCGAAGATCGCGTCCAGATCGTTGAGAGGATGGGCCTGGCCACCGTTCTTCTGCTGGATGCTGGTCCACGCCCGTTCGTACCGCCAAGGCCCCTCGCCACGTCGGTCGGGCCAGTAGACGGGCTGTTCGAGATGCCACAGGTACGAGAAGTGGAGCTTCTGCTGGGCGGCCGCCGGAATCGGCAGTGCGATGACCGCGAATGCGGAGGCCACGACCAGACGAACGAGTATCGACATGCGGTCCAACCTACCGAAGCGAAGGCGGGCTGGCCAGTCAAAACGAGCGCGGGGCGCGGATCCTGGGATCCGCGCCCCGACTGGTCGATCGATACCCCGGAAGAGGGGGCGAACCGCCGCTCAATACCGGTAGTGCTCGGGCTTGTAAGGGCCCTCGACCGGCACGTTGATGTAGTCGGCCTGCTCCTTGGTGAGCTCAGTGAGCTTCGCTCCCAGCTGACCGAGATGAAGTCGGGCGACCCGCTCGTCGAGGTTCTTGGGAAGCGTGACCACGCTCGTGCGATCGTAGTTCTCCGCATTGTCGTGGAGCTCGATCTGGGCGAGCACCTGGTTGGTGAAAGAAGCGCTCATCACGAACGACGGGTGGCCGGTGGCGCAACCGAGGTTGAGCAGACGACCTTCGGCGAGCACGATGATCGAGTGGCCATCGGCGAACTTCCACTCGTCGACCTGCGGCTTGATGTTGATCCGCTCGACGCCCGGCGTCGACTCGAGGCCTGCCATGTCGATCTCGTTGTCGAAGTGGCCGATGTTGCCGACGATCGCGTTGTGCTTCATCTTCGACATGTGGTCGGCGGTGATGATGTTGAAGTTGCCGGTGGTCGTCACGAAGAGGTCCGCGGAGTCGATCTCGTCGTCGAGCGTGACGACCTCGAAGCCTTCCATGACGGCCTGCAGGGCGCAGATCGGGTCGATCTCGGTCACCTTGACGCGACAGCCCTGGCCACGAAGGCTCTGGGCACAGCCCTTGCCGACGTCGCCGTACCCGCATACCACTGCGACCTTGCCCGAGAGCATGACGTCGGTGGCTCGCATGATGCCGTCGACGAGGGAGTGGCGACAGCCGTAGAGGTTGTCGAACTTGCTCTTGGTGACCGCGTCGTTCACGTTGATCGCGGGGAAAAGAAGCTCACCCGCCTCGGCCATCTGGTAGAGGCGGTGGACGCCGGTCGTGGTCTCCTCGCTGACGCCGCGGATGTTCGGGGCGGAGACGGTCCAGTAGTCGGGCTTCTGCTCCTTGACCGCGGCGAGCAGCTGCAGGACGCACTTGAACTCGGCGTTGTCGGTGGTCTCAGGTCCGGGGATGGTCTCCCCGGACTGCTCGAAGCCGAGACCCTTGTGAACCAGGAGGGTGGCGTCGCCACCGTCGTCGAGGATCAGGTTGGGGCCCTGGCCGTCGGGCCAGTTGAGGGCCTGGAAGGTGCACCACCAGTACTCCTCCAGCGTCTCACCCTTCCATGCGAAGACCGGAACGCCCTTGGGATCGTCAGTGGTTCCCTTGGGGCCGACTGCGACCGCGGCGGCGGCGTGATCCTGGGTCGAAAAGATGTTGCAGCTGGCCCATCGGACCTCGGCACCGAGCTCGACGAGCGTCTCGATGAGAACCGCGGTCTGGATGGTCATGTGCAGCGAGCCGGTGATACGAGCGCCCTTCAGTGGCGACTCTCCGGCGTATTCCTTGCGAAGCGCCATGAGTCCGGGCATCTCGTGCTCGGCGAGCTCGATTTCCTTGCGTCCGAACGCCACGTTTGCGGGGCTCAGGTCGCGCACCATGTAGGGAAGGTCGTTGAAGAGGGGAAGATCGGTCGAGAGAAAAGTCGCTGCGTTGGAAGCCGTGGCGGTCACAGGGTCGCTCCGAATCGGTGGTGAGAAATCGCCCAAGGGGCTGAGAACGGGATGCGGGGCATCGGGCGGGCTTTCGGGCCCAGGTTGCCGTGGATTCACCCCGAGGATGTTTTTCATCCATTCATCCGATGAACGGATATATCCTAGCACGGCATCCCGGACCCGGTCAACTAACGCCCCCCCCTCACCGGGGGTAGTCTCTGGAGATACCCCGCCTCGGAGCCTTGCCCATGTCCATCGCCACCATCGTCTGCCTCGTCGTCTCCACCGTCCTCGCTCAAGCGGACACCACGCCTCCGGACGCCTCCGCTCCGCAGGAGATGGTCGGCGCCCCCTACCTCCTCGACGTCTGCGCCGTGAGCGGCGAAAAGATCCCCCAGGACGGTGGGACCGTACTGGTTATGTCCGGAACCGACGAGCCGGAACAGGCCGGGCGAGAAATCCGATTCTGCTGCTCGCGGTGCAAGACCGCATTCGAGGAAACGCCCGGGAAGTACGTACCGAAGATCGACGAATTGATCATCGCCGACCAACTCCCCCGCTATCCCGCGTCGGTCCCATGCCTGGTCATGCGGGACGAGATGCTCCCGGATCCGCGAGGCCCCGAGGCCGCGGAGTGCGAGATGTTGGTGTGGAACAACCGATTGATCCGCCTCTGCTGCAAGCGGTGCGTCCGCATGTTCCGGGCGGAACCGGCCAAGTACATCGCCACGCTCGACACCGCGGTGATCCAGCAGGCGAAGAAGGCGAATGCAGTGAGGAACTGCGTCGTCAACGGTCGACCTCTCACCGCCCGTGCGAACTGGTTCGTGGTCGGGGATCGGGCGGCCGCGACGTGCTGCCGCGGGTGTCAGCCGAAGGCGATGGCCGCTCCTCGCAAGACGGTGGCGAAGCTCGACTCGACCACCTGACCGAAGTCCTCAATCACCCTTGAAGTAGCCCGCGGCGAACAGGCCGGGTCCCCGTCCCCGGGGATCGGGGCGAAGCCTTCGCCAGCTCGTGCGCGCGAAGCCGGCCGCGTCTGCCCAGGATCGAGCCGTCATCTCGTCGAATCCGAGGTGATGATGTCCCATGTCGTGGCGATACTCCTCGCGGGAGTGTGCGACCATGTCGACGACCAGCAGTCGACCGTGCGGCTTGAGCGACCGGTGGATCTCCTTGAGGACCGAGACCGGGTCCAGGAGGTGATGGAGCACCAGCATGATCACCCCGGCATCGATCGAGGCGTCACCGAGCGGCAGCGCCACCAGATCGCCCTGGACGTACTCGATGTTCTCGAATCGATCGAGCCGCCGCCGGCTCGCGTCGAGCGGCGGCGGC
>PKCT01000129.1 GCA_002862325.1 Phycisphaerae bacterium | reverse complement strand
AACTACATGTTCCTCCAGGTCGGCCGGGTCGCCCTGGTGACCCTTCTGCCCGCACTCGCCCTGGCGGCGGTCACCGGACTCGACGTCACCTGGTGCATCGTCATCATGGGGTCCGTCTGCATCATCTACACGGTGCTGGGCGGCATCGAGGCGGTGATCTGGTCGGACGTCCTTCAGGTGGTCGTGCTCTTCGGCGGCGCGTTCTGGGCCCTGGTCGTCATGGTTCAGGGGACCGAGGGCGGCCTGACGGGGCTCTACCACGACGCCCTGAATGCGGGAAAGCTGCGAGCCGCGGACTGGTCGTTGGATCTGACCCGACCGTCGATCCTGGCCATCGCCCTCGGGGCCATCTTCGCCAACCTGATCCCCTATGCGAGTGATCAATCGGTCGTCCAGCGATATCTGGCCGTGCGGGATGAACGTGAAGCCAAGCGAGCGGTGCTCGGGGGGGCGCTGCTCGCGATCCCCGCCTCGTTCATCTTCTTCGGACTGGGTACCGGTCTCTGGGCGTTCTACCGGTCGAATCCGGAGACGCTTCAACCCACGGGGCAGCTCGATCAGATTCTGCCCCTCTTCGTGGTCGACATGCTCCCGGCCGGCGTCGCGGGCGTGGTGCTCGCCGGGCTGTTCGCCGCTGCCATGAGCAGTCTCGACTCCGCGATGAACTCGGTCTCGACCGCGTTCACCACCGACTGGTACCGACGCTTCCGTCCGTCCGCCGACGACGGGCACCGGCTCCGAGTGGCGAGAATCGCCACCGTGGGCATCGGAACGATCGGAACCTTCGCCGCGATCCTGATGGCGAGACTCGACGATCCAAGTCTTCTGGACGTGTGGTTCAAGGTCATCGGACTCTTCGGGTCCGGGATCGCGGGCGTCTTCCTCCTGGGTGTGTTGACCCACCGCACCGGCGCGATCGCGGGGTGGTCGGGTCTCGTCGCGGGTGCGGTGACCGTCTGGTCGATCGGAACCTTCACCTCGATCAACGGGCTCGCGTTCGCCGCCTTCGGAATCGTCGCCTGCCTCGCGACCGGACTCCTCGTCGGAGTCGTCGACCGGAGAAGCGTCCTGCGAACATGAAAACAGACCGGCCCCCGCACACATACGGGAACCGGTCAGGGAGGGGAAGTCGTCCAATCGACTCGACGAATGTCAATTCCGAGGGAGGTTGGAGATCCGGATGAGGAGGAGTCCCAGATCCTCGCCGTCGACCAGGCCGTTTCCGGTCAGGTCGCCCTCGGCCGTCCCGAAGTTCGCAAGCAGTTCGGCGAAGTCTTCCGTGTCGACCTTGCCATCGATGTTGACGTCGAAGGGATCGCAGCTGGTCCAATCCGGAACATCCGAATCTCCACCCTTCGGCTTGGCGTCCGCGTCGCCGATCTTGACCTTCAGATCGTCGGAGAGCTGGTGATCGGCGGCTCGTCGAGCGGCGGAGTTCCGGGTTCGCAGAGGACCGTCCTGAAGTGACGGTCGCTCTTCCAACCTGACGGTTCCGCCGGTCTTGCCCGGCTTGCCCGGCCTGGGGTCGTTCTCGATCTGCATGCCGAGGTTGTCGCTGAACGAAGGACGCGGCTGCCCCTTCGCGTCGCCAAAGGCGGCCGATCCAAGGCCGAGGGTGAGGGTGGCGAGAGCGAGTCCGGTGGTGAGTGATCGATGCATCAATGTGTCCTTTCAAGGTCGATCACACGCCACGATCGAGGAGGGTGCTGCTGGTGCTTCGGACCGCGTTGTTCGCGGCCGCCCTCGAGTAGCAGCCTCACCGTCCACCATGACGCTTCCGAATCGAAAATCTCCGAAGAGCGAACCCCGTAGCCCGCACTTCCGCGCCCTGGGCGTCACAATCAACGATCTCCGACCCCTTCGCCTCCATGACAGCAGCCCCCAGATCCCTGACCTTCGGTCGTGTGCTCTCCACCTGGTGGCCGCTGGCGGCCAGCTGGCTCCTCATGGGCATCGAAATGCCCTTCATCGCGGCCATCCTGGGTCGTCTGCCCGACGCGGAAGTCCAACTTGCGGCCTATGGCGGGGTCGTGTTTCCCGTCAGTCTGCTGATCGAATCCCCGGTGATCATGCTGCTCGCCGCCAGTACTCGGCTCAGCGACTCGCCCGAGAACTTCAAGTTCCTCCAGCGGTTCTCGCGATACCTGGGCGTCGGTTTCTCGACCATCCACGGACTCTTCGCGTTCACGCCGCTGTTCGACTGGGTGATCGTACCCCTGCTCGATCCTCCCGAGGAACTCCTCGAATCATCGAGGCTCGGGCTCCAGCTGATGCTTCCGTTCACCATCGCCGTCGCGGAACGAAGATTCCACCAGGGCCTGCTCATCCGCTTCGGACGACAGCGACAGGTCGGCTACGGCACGGTGATCCGACTGGTCGCGACCGCGATTCCGCTGGGCATCGCGCTGATGCTCCAATCGAAGCATGGTGCCGCCTTCGCGGCGGGTGCCGTGTCGTGCGGAGTCGTCGCCGAGGCGATCTACGCCCGCATCGGAGCCCTGGCCGTCGAACGCGGTCCGCTCCGACGAGCACCCGAAACGGTGCGACTCGATCTTGCAAAGACGCTTCGCTTCTACATTCCGCTCGCACTGACCTCGACGATCTCGCTGGTGTCCTTCCCGATCGCGAGTGCGGGAATGAGTCGAATGCCCGAGGCCCTCGCATCGCTTGCACTCTGGCCCGCGGTCAGCGGTCTGAGCTTCTTCACCCGCTCGAGCGGCGTGGCCTTCAACGAAGTCGCGGTTCGACACGCCGGCGATCCGGACGGTCCAAGAACGCTTCGTCGATTCTCGATCGTGATGGGTTTGGGCTTCTCCGCGGTCGTCGCGCTGATCGCATGGTCGCCACTGGGGGCCCTCTGGTACGTGGATCTCGAAGGCAGTCCGCCGGACACGTTGCCGCTCGCGATCGCAGCGACCTGGGCGATGCTCCCGATGCCGATTCTCACATTCCTGGCAAGCTACTGGCAGGGACTGCTCGTGGACGTCCATCGAACCCGCCCGATCTCGGAAGGTGTGGGCATCGGCCTCCTCGCGATCATCGTGTCCCTGGTCGGATTCGTCGTCTTCCCGGTCCTGGGTGGTGCCGTCGCGGCGATCATCGCCCTGTCGATCGGGAGCGCCGCCCAGGCGGGATGGCTCTGGTGGTCCTGGCGCCGCGTCTCCCGCACGATCGGCCTCGATCCGCCGCCGACGCCGCCCGATTCGTGAGCTCGTCCAGCGGTCGGCGATCGCAACCGATCAGGATCGCTCGAGCGACGGTCGCGTTCAGCGCCGGGAGCGATTCGAGTGCGTCGATGTCTCGTACCCATCAAAACCGCGGTTCACGACCATGGGGCGTTCCCCTCGGCTCACGAGGTCGATATGGAACTCATCCGGTATCGCGAACCGACACGCCGGCCGAACCGCTCAATGCACGATCGGGTGGAAGTCCTGGATCCAATCGCATTCACCCCAGCCGGGATCGCGGGAAGTCCAGATACATGAGTTCCCGCATCGAATATCGCTCGTCGACCCCGGGGGCGAAGACGCCCAGTGATCGATAGCCGAGCGTCCGACGAATCTCGAAATGCTCCGGATCGCAGCGGCACAGATCGCCGACCCAACCTCGTCTCCGTGCCTGCTGCATCATCGCGGCCAACAGTCGGATCACGAGATGACCATCGACACCCGGGCCGACGTGGAGACGATCGGAGAAACTCCGCGCCCGCCCGTCGGCGAGATCGATCCCGAGGTGCACCAGCTCTCCCAGAGCCGCCGGCCGGAATGCGCTCGAAGACGAGGAGACGTCGTCGAGGCGAATCGCCACCACCGCACGCCCCGCGTGGTCGAAGGCGGCGAGATGGGTACCGGTGTCGTCTGTGGACTCGAAGAGGCGGTCTCGTTTCTCCTCGAATCCCGCGATCGCGCCGTCGAAGCTCCCGAGCAGCCGGTGGCGAAGCCTCTGGATGGCCGAGAGATCCTCTGATGATTCGGCGACCCGCACGTCGACGATCCGAGGCCTGGTCGAAGTGCTCCGGAAGATTCTCGGGCCCGGCGAGCTCGTGATCCTTGCGCGTCGACGATTTTTCGGGGTGTGGATGGTCATGCCTTCAGATCTCGTCTTGCGTTCGAGGGACTCCCCTCCTCGCGAGCGGTCCGATGGAATCCGACCGAGGACCTCGGTTCTCACACCGAAAGGTCGGATTCCGCCCGAAAATGCAACTACCCTCCCAGTATGCGGGTCGCACTCTTTGTGACATGTCTCGTCGATCAGTTTCGTCCGTCGATCGCGGAAGCGACCGTGGAGATCCTCGAGAAGAGCGGATGCACGGTCGAATTCGATGCCAGACAGACATGCTGCGGCCAACCGGCATTCAACGCGGGCCACCACCGGGAAGCGACCCCGGTCTGCAGGCGGGCCATCGACATCCTGGATCGGCAGCTCGATGACGGTTGCGAGGCGATCGTCACGCCATCCGGTTCCTGCGCAGCGATGTTCCGGCACGCGGTCGACCTGCTCGAAGGCGACGATGCCGTGAGGGCCGCGCAGGTCGCCGCGTCCACGAACGAGCTCTCTCGATTTCTCGTCAGACGCCTGGAGCGGACGGACCTGGGGGCGAGCTGGAACGGACGGGTCACCTGGCACGACGCCTGCCATGGACTCCGGGAGTTTGGCATCCACGACGAACCACGGATCCTTCTCGAACACGTATCCGGACTCGATCTGGTCGAATCGCGCACCGCGGATCGCTGTTGCGGGTTCGGTGGAACCTTCAGCGTGAAGCAACCACGAATCTCCGCCGCGATGTGCGATGACAAGCTCGACGACATCGAAGGGCTCGGAGTCGACGCCGTCGCGTCCTCCGAGGTCAGTTGTCTCATGCAGATCGAAGGAAGACTCGAGTCCAGGGGATCGCACGTCCGAGGGATCCATCTCGCGGAACTCCTCGCGAGCCGGGAACCGGAGCGGATACCTTGACCACGGGCGAGATCCATCATCTCCAGGCCGAACGGTTCGACCGACTGGTGTCAGAAGCCCTCGCGAACGTCGAACTCCGCGGGGCGCTCGCGCTCGCGACCGACAAGATTCGGGATCGTCGGGCCGCAGCGCTGTCGGGCGTCGATCTGCAGAGTCTCAGAAGTCGGGCCACGGACATCCGACGGCGATCGATCGAACGTCTCGACGAACACCTCGAACGCTTCGAGCGGGCGGCGAAGGAACGGGGAACCCGGGTCCATTGGGCCCCCGACGCCGCTACGGCGAGACGCGCCGTCCTGGACATCGCGCAACGGCACGAGGTCCGCATCGCGGTCAAGAGCAAGTCGATGGTGACGGAGGAGATCGGCCTCAACGATGGCCTGATCGACGCCGGAATCGTGCCGGTCGAGACCGACCTCGGCGAATGGATCCTCCAATTGGCGGATGAACCTCCGTCGCACATCCTGTTCCCGGCCATCCACCGGCGACGGCACGAGATCCGGGCCATCTTCGCGAAGGCTCTCGGCCGCGAGATGCCGGCGGACGCCGAATCCCTGACCGCCATCGCGCGGGGCGAGCTCCGGAGCCATTTCCTGAGCGCGGATCTCGGAATCAGTGGCGGCAACTTCCTGGTCGCGGAGACCGGCTCGATCCTCCTGATCGAGAACGAAGGCAACATCAGGCTGACCACCTCCCTGCCCCGGATCCACATCGCCGTCGTCGGAATCGAGAAGGTCGTGCCGACGCTCGCGGACCTCGGACCCCTGGTGAGGGTGATCACTCGGAGCGGAACCGGCCAGGCGATCTCGTGCTATCAGACCCTGGTGACGGGACCGAAGGCCTCCCCCGAGGACGAAGGACCGGACGAACTCCACGTGGTGCTCGTCGACAACGGTCGAAGCGGGATTCTCGAGGATTCGAAGCAGT
>PKCT01000243.1 GCA_002862325.1 Phycisphaerae bacterium | reverse complement strand
AACTCGAACTCGAACTCGATATCGTGATGAAGCCAAGTCGCACCGCCGAGATGGATTAATCTCTCTCTCGATATCACGTGCGATCGAATCGGAGATCCAAGCCCACCGGAACAACTCGAACGCCTCGAACCCATGACCACGCTTCCGAAGCCCAACAACTCGAAGGTTCTCGTCATTGGATGGGATGCGGCGGATTGGAGGGTCATTCGACCGCTGATAGCGTCTGGACAGATGCCGCATCTGAAGAAGATGATGGACGACGGCGTCTCGGGCAACATATCGACCTTGAACCCGATGCTCAGCCCGACGCTCTGGACGTCCATCGCGACCGGGAAGCGGCCGTACAAGCACGGCATCCACGGGTTCAGCGAACCCAGTCCGGACGGTGAGACGGTCCGACCGATCACCAACGTCAACCGCAGCGTCAAGGCGGTCTGGAACATGCTGAACCAGGTCGGCAAGAAGGCCAACGTCGTGGCGTGGTGGCCGTCGCATCCGGCCGAGCCCATCGACGGGGTCATGGTCTCCAACTGGTACCAGCAGGCGAGGCAGATCAAGAACGCCGAGATCGACGACGACATCGGTCGGCCACGCCCCGACGTCCACGGGTGGACCGAGGAACAGTGGCCGCTGCCGCCGGGGACCGTCCATCCGGAGCGTCTCGCGCGGAATCTGCAGGAGTTCCGATTCCATCCGATGGAACTCACACCCGAGCATGTGGGCCCCTTCGTACCCCGCTTTACCGAAGTCGACCAGAAGAATGACACCCGTCTCACGTCGTTCGCGAAGATCCTGGCCGACACCGTGAGCGTGCACGGCGCAGCGACCGCGCTGATGCAGCTCGAACCCTGGGATCTCATGGCCGTCTACTACGACGGCATCGACCATTTCGCGCATGGATTCATGAAGTACCACCCGCCGAGACAGGAATTCATCTCGGAGGAGGACTTCGAGATGTACAAGGACGTGATCACCGGCGGATATCGATTCCACGACATGATGCTCGGTGCGATGCTCGCGCTGGTCGACGACGACACGACGGTGATCGTGCTCTCCGACCACGGATTCCACCCCGACCATCTACGTCTGGCCCACCTTCCCACCGAACCCGCCGGCCCCGCCCAGGAGCACCGTGAGTTCGGAATCCTGGTGGCCACGGGCCCCGGCATCAGAAAGGGTGCCGAGATCCACGGAGCGAGTGTGCTCGACCTCACGCCGACCGTACTCTCGATCTTCGGTCTGCCCGTGGGCGCGGACATGGACGGCAAGCCGCTCGTCACGATCTTCGAGACGCCACCGACGGTGTCGTCCATCCCGAGTTGGGAAGAGGTCGAAGGACCCTTCCCGCACGGCATGCATGCGGCCGGTGCGGAACTCGACAGCGTGCAGAGCGCCGAGGCCATCAAGCAGCTCGTTGACCTGGGATACATCGAGGAGCCCGACGAGGACTCGAACGTCGCGCGGCGTCAGGCGCGGAGGGAGCTCGACTACAACCTCGCGCAGGCCTACCTGGACGGCGGTCAGGTCGATTCGGCGTGCGCGATCTTCGAACAGCTCTGGAACGACTATCCACGTGAGCATCGGTTCGGTTTCCAGTACATTCGATGTCTCACCCAGCCCGGTCAGATCGATGAACGCGGACTCGCGATCGAGCGCATGAAGGTCAACCTCTCCAACGCGGCGGAGTGGGCGGTCGCGGAGCTCGATCGACTTCGGCCGGAGGCGGAGGAGTACGGGATCAGTCTGCCCAGGCCGAACACCGAGGTGCCGGACGGCCGAGAGCCATCGCCCGATTCCGAGCCCGCCGAAGACGACGATGCCGACCGGAAGAAGCCACCCCAGAAGCTGGTCTACACGATTCGGCAGGTGCTCGATCTCCTTCAGCCGAGGCACCTGCAGGTCGCCTGGCTCGAGGTGCAACAGGCGTTCGTCCTCGGGGATCTCGAACCGGTCAAGGCGTTCGTCGAGAGCATTCTCGAACAGGAAGAGAAGATCGACAACGTCCAGCAGCTTCTCATGATCGCGCGATATTGTCGTCATCTCGATCGCATCGACGACGCGTCGCGTCTCACCCGGCGGGCATTGGAGATCGACGATGAGAATGCCGACGTCCAGTTGGAGCTCGCCGAGATAGCGCTGTCGTGTGAGGCGTGGTCCGAAGCGGTCGATCACGCCCTGGAGTCCACCGAGCTTCGGTTTCAGAATCCCCGCGCCCATGTGATCCTCGGGACGGCGCTCGAGTCGTGCGAGGACTTCCAGAACGCGGAAGTGGCGTTCGGCGTCGCGGCGAATCAGCACCCGGGCAACCTGGACGTCCAGCGAAGGCTGCTGGCTCTCGCCGAGCGTCGAGGATCGACCGACGAAGCGGCCCAACGGTCTGGGTTGATCGCGGAAATCGAAAAGCTTCGGGGTCTGCAGGCCGCGATCGAGGATGACCGGGTCGACGAGGTCGGTCGTTTCATCGGCGAGGCCCGTCTGGCTCGACGGTCGTCGCTGGAACTCCGTTCGCCGATCGCGGACGATGTCGAGTCCTCGATCACGATCGTGTCCGGTCTTCCGAGGTCGGGGACCTCGATGATGATGCAGATGCTCCAGGCGGGAGGGCTTCCGGCGTTCACTGACGCCAAGCGAGTGGCGGACAGCGACAATCCACGGGGGTATCTCGAACACGAGAAGGCCACCCAGCTCGCCCGTGACGGCTCCTGGATCGCGGATGCGCGCGGTCATGCGGTGAAGATCGTCGCGCAACTGCTGCTCTACCTACCCCAGGGAGAGCGGTATCGGGTGATCCTCATGGATCGGGACATCAGGGAGGTCGTCGGGAGTCAGGCCGCGATGCTGGATCGTCTGGGGCGGAGCGGAGGCGATCTCTCGGCGTCGCGGATGATGAACTCGCTCGATACCCAGCTCGCCCAGGTCGAAAGACATCTCGCCCGTCGCGACGACATCGACGTGTGCATCGTCTCCTACGATGATGCGCTCGCCGATCCGGCCGGAACCGCCGATCGCATCGTGGAGTTCCTCGGCGTCGATCTCGATCGGGAGGCGATGGCGGCCGCGGTCGATGCCGGGCTGCGTCGACAAGAGACCCCAACCCGTGACTGATACCCGCCTGGGAGTCGAATTCCGATGAAGGACCGTGTCGCCCTGGTGATCGTCACGACCGATGGGAGGACCATCCAGTCCCTTGGAACGCGTCTCGCCGATCTCGGCGGGTATCGATCCATTCTGCTTCGGCGGCCAAGTCGGCAGCGCAGCGTCGTATCGATCGCCAACATCGGGACCGGGAACGTGGTGCATCAGCACCACGTCCACACCTCGCTCGTTCCTCTCGACCATGAGGTGGTCGCATCGGCGTCGTCGCCGATGCGGGCGGCCGGACTCGGCCCGCGCACCTTCCGCGACTCCGGCGTCCCCTTCTTCTGGGATCGCCTCGCATCCCGGGGGGTGTCCTCCGTCACGCTCGGATTCCCATTCGCGGTGATCGGCGAGGATTCTCCGCTCGTCGAGTACCCGTTCCCCGCGATTTACCGTGGAGCGCGAGACAAGTCGAAGAGGATGCTCGCGGCCTTCGAGAAGCTTGACGGGCTGGTACCCGACTACAGATTCGCGGCGGGCTGGCTCCCCATTCGGTCGGCGATGAATCCTTCCGACGACGACGATCCGATCGACGTGGAAGATCAGGATGATGCGACCTCCGACGGAGCCGACGACGAGCTCGATCGGGTCCTGCACTTCGTGTCCGAATTCAAGGAGCGGATCGGGGTGGATCATCACGTCGTCGTGCTTCATGGCCCTCGGTACGGATATCTCCTCGTGAGTGGACCACGGTCGGGCGAGGTCAAGGCGGAATCGGTCGTGGAGATGGACGTCGCGCCGACGGTGCTCGACCTTCTCGGCGAAGAGATGAGCAGCTTCATCCGCGGTCGATCGGCCCTGGTCTCTCCCTCGTCGAACGAATCGGCCATGAGTGGTGCCACGACCTGGGAGATCGACGACGTTCCGGTCGTCTCGAAGGACATGCAGCGGTTGGTCGATGAGATCGATGGATCCGACGACCATCCCCTGCGGGTCAAGGTCGCCACGACCTATCTGCAGTCCAGATTCTGGTCCTCGATCTCGGACGGTCTCATGGAGGACGCGCTTGTGGCCGCGCGTGAGATGGCGCGCATAGCGCCGTCGGGTATCCACCTCTTCTGGCTGGCGTTCACGAGCGCCACGGTCCAGGACGTCGAACAGCGGAACAAGGCTATCGCGTCGCTTCGAAGCGAGTATCCGGACGCGATCGCCACCCGCCTGATTCCGTTGCTTCCCGGCATGGAGACCGACGAGGAGACGCTCCGAGCGGTGCTCGACGACGTCGATCCCTCGAGCGATCTGTCGCCGATCCTGCGTGGGCTCTGGGGACGCGCCGCGATCCGGCTCGGGATGCTCGATCGAGGCATCGAGACGCTCCAGGCGCTGTTCAAGGCCGGATATGCGATTCGCATCGATCGCGTCATGCTTGCAGAAGGTTACGGGAAGCGCAACGCGGAAGGCGATCCGAAACTCGTGCTTCAGTCGCTCTCGACGCTTCCTGGAGTCTCTCGGACGAGAGCTGGAGAGTTCAATCCCAGGATCCTTCTCCTGAGATCCCTCGCACTCTCGAGAATTGGGAAGACGGATGAGGCTGTCGCGAAGCTCGAACAGTTCCTCGAGAACCATCCTCTCGAGCCGAGGGCCACGAGGATGCTCGCCGAGCTTCGCGGTCCGGCCGACGGGTCCTGACCGTCACAGGTGCTCCAGGAGCAACACGTGCTGTCGCCGCGGGCCATGCACGCCGAACACGAGTTCCAGTTCGATGTCGGTGGTCCGGCTGGGGCCGGTGACGAAGGTGACCGTGGGCGGAAGCGATGGTCGATTCGAGATCTCTTCGAGCGCCTCATCCCAGGTCGAGACCAGGTCGCTCGCGACGAGGATCGCGAGGTGGGTGTCCGGAAGAAGGGCCGCGAGGCGATTCCGTTCCGTCGCGGGACCGATCGATCCGTCGATATCGCCGCTCGCGAGGACGATCGTTCCATACTCGGCGACACCACGCTGGGCTCTGGTGATTCCCAATCGCGCTTCCGCGAGTTCGTCACGCGTCGAGGTGTGGCCGAGAAGATCGAAGGACCCCGCCACACCTTCGAGAAGTTCGACGACGAGCGGATCGTCGCTTCGGCACAGGATCTCGGCGTGGGTCGATCGCACGATGTTGGAAATGGCTTCTACCGCGCCCGCGGTGGTCGTGGCACGGTGACAGACGCCGCCGTTCGATTCGAGCCGGCGGGCGAACGAATCGACGAGATCCGACCGCGACCGGTCCGGGTCCGACTTCGATTCGGGAAGTGAATCGACCGATGGCGCGGCGACCGCGGGTGGTTCCGGGTGGACCGGCGTCGGACGTCCTGCCCGTCGTCGAGCCGTTCGAATTCGATCGAGGATGCGCGAGCGATGGTCAGGCCCCACGCCGCTCCCCTCCATTCCTCAATCGCCGTGCCGTTCCACCGCTTCGGAAGGATCTTCCCTCCGACTTCGGGAGACCGCGGGTCTCGCTCCATGCCCGCAGCGGTCCCATCCATCGTCTGCTTGTGGGAACACGTTCGGCGAGGACCAGCGACGCGCGAGCGCACCTTCCCAGGAGGCCGTAGAACCTCGGGGAGAGCATGATTCTGCTCCAGATCCCGAATCCGAGGCGTGCTCGGCGCGCGTTCGACGTCGATTCGTTCGGCGCGTTCGGCGTCGACGCGTTCGGCGTCGATTTTAATAGCTGATATGTTTTGGCAAAGTTTTGCGCTGATCGGAGCCTTGTTCTAAGCGTGAACCTCGTGCAAAACTTTTCGGGACGCCAGCGGCACGGAATTGAATTTACCAAAAAAAAAGTATTCTGACACTCAGGTAATAAACTCATCGACGTCGACGTC
>PKCT01000266.1 GCA_002862325.1 Phycisphaerae bacterium | reverse complement strand
ACTTGAAGCCTCCGTCGCGGGGTGGATTGTGACTCGGCGTGATGATGATCCCGTCGGCTCGTGCGGAATCGTCGTCCGCGCGTCCCTCGTTGAAGGCCAGAATTCCGCGCGAGACGATCGGGGTCGCGGTGACGCCCGCGCCTCCCTGGATCAGCACCGACACGCCGTTCGCGGAGAGCACCTCGAGCGCGGTTCGTTCGGCCGGTCCGCTCAGGGCGTGCGTGTCCTTTCCGAGGAGGACCGGCCCGGCGATCCCATGGGCGGCTCGGTACTCGACGATTGCCTGCGTGATCGCGGCGATGTGGTCGTCGGTGAAGGTGTGGTCGAGCGAGGAGCCCCGGTGGCCGCTCGTCCCGAAGGCGACCCGTTGGGCCGGGACGCCGGGATCGGGATGGTGGTCGTGATAGGCGGCGAGGAGCGCATCGAGATCGACGAGGTCGCTGGGGGTGGCGAGTCCGCCCGGGGTGCCGGGTTCGGCGAGAGAGTGGTGGCTGGTCACGGGCGGCTCCGGGCTGGGGAGGATCTGGTCGGTCGTCATGGCGAGGAAAGTCCGGAGGCTATCTCGGCCAGGCGTCGGAGGAGATGAAGCGTGCGTCCATCAGGGATCGATCGGCGTAACGGGTGGAATTCGAGCGTTGCCTTCGGAGGTGAAGCGGATGGGTTGGCTGAAGCGAGCCTGTGGGGGCGAGATTGGGGAGGAGCCGCCTGGAAATATCGACTCCCGACAGTGAGAAATTTCTCCTGGGACGAGCGTCGCGTCAAGAGGTGAGACTCGTCGTGACCAGGTCGGCTCGACCGTCTCACCATCGTCTCCAGGATTCGGAATCGCCCCAGGCGGCCCCTGACCGGATTCCTCCTCTCGCTCATGCTGCTCGCCGCCAGTCCGCTCGCTTCGGCGGAGATCAGGTACGTCGACCGGGATGCACCTCAGAACGGTGACGGACTGACCTGGGGCACGGCCTCACCGCTCCCTGCCGGGTCCCTCGAACGAGTCGCAGGGCAATGCCGACATCACCGAGATTTGGTTGCCGAGGGGACCTGTCAGACCAACGGAACCCCGTTCCGACTTCGAGATGGACTCGGCATCTACGGCGGATTCGTGGGAGAGGAGCTCGATCGCCGCGGCCCTCGACGGTTCTTGGGTGATTTCGACCTGGGCGTCTCCCTCATTCGCCGAGGCGAACGCCCCTGATCACCTGAGCGGACCATGCGGGGTCTCTTTTGTCACAATGATGGAGACCATCGGAGCCTCGTCGTGGACCACGTCATCCATCTGATCGCGTTTCTGCTCAACGTCGTCCTCGGGCCCGGATCGATCGCCGACGTTCCGCCGACGATCGTCGTCGAGACGTGGAACATCCGCTACGACAATCCCGCCGACGGCCCGTACGCCTGGCCGAATCGTCGCGAGGATGTGGTCGCGCATCTGCGGAACGGCGAGGCTGAGATCTTGGCGCTGCAGGAGGTCCTGCCGCACCAGCTCGCGTCGATCCGCGCCGGTCTGCCCGGGTACGGCATCTTTGCTCGGAGTCGTGAACGGGACGAGTCGAAGGGGGAAGCGGTCCCGATCCTGTGGCGTCGTGATCGATGGAGACTGGACGAAGCGAACGCGACCCACTTCTGGCTGAGCGAGACGCCCGAGGTGCCTGGATCCAGGTCCTGGAGCACGGCATGCACAAGGATGGTCACGGTGGTGCGGCTTCTTCCCGTCGAGGCGGCTGACGACTCGGCGTCCGTCCGGGCGCCGATCTGGGTGGCCAATGTGCATCTGGATCACCGCAGCGCCGACGCCAGACTCGAGGGCGTCCGGCTTCTTCGGGCACGACTCGCCGAGATGACCGCGACGCACCCCGGTGAACCAGTCGTCGTGATGGGCGATTTCAACGCGACGCCGGAATCACCGCCGGTCGCGGTCCTGTGCCACGCGGGTCGGGACGGATTCGTCGAGGCATGGGCGTCGATCGGGACCCGGTCGCCCGATGCGCCACGCGGGACGTGGAATGGATGGGACGCGAACGCGGGCTCTCGGCGGATCGATCTCGTGCTGGTGCGAGGGCTCGCGGTCGAGGCCGCCGACGTCCTTCGTCCGACCAACGCTGCGGGGCCTCTCTCGGACCACTGGCCGGTCCGCGTGGTGCTGTCCGGGGCGGATCCAGTCGAGTCTCTGGGCGACCGATGATCAGGCCGGATGGATCGCCTCCACGCCGCCCATGTACGGACGAAGCGGTTCGGGGATCGAGACGGATCCGTCGGCCCGCTGGTGCATCTCGAGAATCGGGATGAGGATCCGTGGACTCGCGGCGACGGTGTTGTTGAGCGAGTAGGCGAACACGGTCTTCTTCGTCTCGGGATCGCGATATCGAAGGTTCAGTCGCCGGCACTGGAAGTCGCCCAGTCGACTGGCCGAGTGGGTCTCCCCCCAATCTCCGGCCGGACGACCATCCGCGTCGTCCGCACCGCGGCCGGGCATCCAGCACTCGACGTCGATCATGTCCTCGTTCTTGGTGCCGAGATCGCCCGTGCAGCACTGGAGCAGGCGATAGGGAAGATGAAGCGACTGCAGGATCGATTCGACGAAACCGATCATCCGGCCATGCCAGACCTTCTGCTCGTCCGCATCGGCCCGGCAGATCACGACCTGTTCCACCTTGTCGAACTGGTGGATCCGGTAGAGCCCCGCGGTGTCCTTTCCCGCGGCGCCGGCCTCGCGGCGGAAGCAGGTCGAGACCGTGGTGTAGGTGAGCGGGAGACGATCGGCGTCCAGGATCTCGTTCTCGTGCAGGCCCATCAGACCGACTTCGCCGGTCCCGGTGAGGTACATGTCGTGGCCGCTGCCGCGCTTGGATTCCTCGATGTGGTACGCCTGGTCCTGGCCGCCGGGGAAGAACCCCGTGCCTTCCATGCACTCCTCCTTCACGATCACCGGTACGGACATCGCCGTGAACCCCTGGTCGATCGTCATGAAGTCGAAGGCGTACCGCAGGATCGCCTGGTGGAGTCGCATGCCGGCGCCCGTGAGCACGTAGTGGCGGCTCCCCGCCATCTTCACCCCACGTTCGAAGTCGACCAGCCCGAGATCCTGCACCAGTTCGAGGTGCGTCTTGGGCACGAAGCCGCGTTGGTCGGCGAACGACTTGGCGGGGTCGAACCCATCGGGGTGCCACTGTCGGATCTCGACGTTGTCCTCACTCCCCGCCCCGCGAGGAACGTCGGCGGCGGGAGGCTGGGGGATCGCGAGGAGGAGGTCGCGAAGTCTGGGCTCGATCACGCCGATCTCGGCATCGAGCGTCTGGATGCGTTCCTTCAGGGCGGTCGGTCGCTTCTCGAGCTCCGCGATCTCGGCCTCGATGCGTTTCCGGTCGTCGCCCTCGGCCTTCTTGAGCGCACCCTTGAGCTTGCCGATCTGCGGTCCCGACTCCTTGCCGAGGCGCTTCTGCTCGCTTCGGGCCTCCTCCTGCTCGGTCTGGAGACGCCGCTTCTCGGCGTCGAGCCGGAGGGCTTCGTCGATGTCCACCGTCGCGTTCTTGGACGCGGCGCCCTCCCGGTAGGTGTCGGGATGCTCTCGAAGGTCCTTCAGGTCGATCATGGAGTGGAGGTCCGCAGCGGTTCGTCGAGTAACCCGAGACGGTACCAGCGTCCGGCTCGTCGGTCAGCGGTCTCTGTAGGAGGGGCCGGTCGCCCAACGCATCTTGTGGACGACGGTGCTCCAGAAATCCGTCCGGGGATCCTGGACCAGTCGAACCCGGTGCTCGCTCCGGCGGAAGCGGACGACGTCACCCGCCTCGAGTCGCCGGGTCGTCTGACCGTCGATCACGAGGCTGGTCCCTTCGTTGGCGTGGCGGATGTGGAGCGAGGGCGCTTCGTCCGGGCGGGCCACGACCGGCCGAAATGCGAGGCTGTGGACGGCGAGGGGGGTGATCACGATCGCTTCGCATCCGGGATGGACGATGGGACCCCCCGCACTCGAGTTGTAGGCGGTGCTTCCCGTCGGCGTCGAGACGATGATCCCGTCGCCCGCAAGTCGGGGACCGGGGCGATCTCCGAAATCCACGCGGAGCTCGATCATGCGGAACGGCTGGCCGGCGGTGACCACGGCATCGTTGAGAAGCTTCGTCCACGCGCCCTCCGCGTTCTCCCGATCGACCCGCACCTCGAGCATCATGAGGTCCAGGGTCGGTGGGGTCGGTCCGAGGATCTCCGATGCCGTCTCAGCGAAGCCGTCACCATCGAATGCGGCGAGAAAGCCCAGTCGACCGACGTTGACGCCCGCGATCGGCATGCCCCGATCGGCGAGGCGGCGGGCCTGGCCGAGAATCGTACCGTCGCCACCCAGGACCACCGCGAGCGTCCATCCTCCGTCCGGGACCGGACATGAGGGGGAGATCCGGTGCACGTCTGCACCGAGTCCATCGAGGGCGGATTCGACCTGTGCGAGGGTCGCGGGGACCCCGTCGCGATCGGGGTCGGCGATGAGTAGCACCCGAGCGCTCACGCCACGATGCCTTTGGTGAGACGCATGAAGGCGGTCTCGAGATTCACCTGTTCCTGGTGGATCTCCGACACGCGAAACCCCTGGGTGATCAGTCGGCTCGGGATCTCGCTGACCGGCATGCCCTGCTCCGGATCGAGGTCGAGGTCGATTCGCGGTCCCGACTCCGTGTCGGTGATCGAGACGGTGGCGATCCCCTTGACCTCCCGCAGCAAGGCGGCCGCTTCGGCGTGTCGATCGTCGACTCGGAGCTGGACGACCCGCCCGGAGCCTGCGCGGCGCATGATCTCCGCCACCGATCCGTTGAAGAGCAGCTGGCCCTTCTCGACGATCGCGACGGCGTTGCACAGTTCGGCGAGCTCGTGAAGGATGTGCGAGCTGATGATGATCGTCTTGCCCATCCGGCGGAGCTCCTTGAGGAGCTCGCGAATCTCGATGCGGGCCCGCGGATCGAGCCCCGACGCCGGCTCGTCCATCAGCAGGACCTTCGGATCGTGCAGGAGGACTCGGGCCACGGAGAGACGCTGTTGCATGCCCCGGCTCAGACCGTTCACCTCGCTCTTGGCCTTGTAGCCCAGGTCCGTCAGGTCGAGGACGTCGCCCACGACCTTCTCGCGCTTGGCTCCGTGGAGGCCGTAGCAGGATGCGAAGAATTCGAGGTATTCGACGACCATCATGTCCTCGTACGCGCCGAGAAAGTCGGGGACGTAGCCGATGACCGGTCGGATCAGGTGGTTCTGATAGCCGACGACGTGCCCGTCGACGCGGGCTTCGCCCCAGGTCGGCTTCAAAAGCGTCGCCAGGATCTTGATGGTCGTGGTCTTGCCCGCGCCGTTGGGACCGATGAATCCAAGGCAGGCGCCCTCCTCGATCGTGAGGTTCAGATTGTCCAGCGCGACGAGCTCGCCGTACTTCTTGGTCAGGTTGATGGTCTCGATCATGGCCATGGCAAGCGTACGGCTACGGTGTGCCGTCCTCCGGAGCGTCTGAGTCGAGCCGATCGAACCACTTCGGTCGGGCCGGAACCAGGCGATCGACGTCGATCGGAAGCGGGTGGAGCCACTGGAGCAACACGGTACCGACTCCACCGATCTCGTCGTCGTCGATCGAGATGGGAATCGGGTTGGGGACGTCGTCGGCGAACGCGAGGACCAGCAGCATCGGCTCGGACAGGTGACGGGAGAGATCGAGTTCCTGGCCCAGCAGCCTCACGAGCCGGAGGCTTCGATCGACGCTGTTGGGAAGCCGTTCCAGGTCCGGTGGTGGGAGAAGCTGGAAGAGCGAGAGCATCTGGAGTGTGGAAAGCACTTGGGGCTGATGTTCGTATGTCAGTGTGTCTGTAAATGTGTTTGTATATGCGTGTATGTCTGTATATGTGTGGAGATGCGATTCTAAGAATACTATTGTGTCAAAGACGTTTAAGCAATAGTTGTTTTTTACTACAACTCTTGAGCTTTAAGGCACATATGAATGTGTCTGTGAG
>PKCT01000155.1 GCA_002862325.1 Phycisphaerae bacterium | reverse complement strand
ATCGACGCGGCGACGCCGGCGAAGTTGCCGAAGCCGATCGCCTTCGACACCGAGGGCAAGACCAAGGTCAGCACCCAGGAAGAACTTTTCCCTGAGCCCCCGAAGGCGCTCGAGGTCGGCGCGATGGCGCCGGACTTCGACCTGGAGACCCTCTCGGGCGAGTCGGTGTCCCTGGCCTCGCTCCGGGGCAAGGTCGTCGTCATCGACTTCTGGGCGACGTGGTGCGGCCCCTGCAAGCGAGGTCTTCCCGTCCTCAACGAAGTCGTGAAGTGGGCGCAGGCCGAGAAGCTTCCGATCGAGTTCTTCGGGGTCAACGTCTGGGAGCAGGGCGACCCCGCCGCTCGCACCAAGACGGCCGACGGCTACTGGAGCAAGCAGGACTTCGCGTTCCAGAGTCTGATCGACCCGACCGACAAGATCGCCGAGGCGTACGGAGTGAGCGGCATTCCGACGAGCTTCGTCATCGGCCCGGACGGCAAGATCTTCAAGGTCCACCAGGGCTTCGACCCCGGCATGCTCGAGTCGATGAAAACCGAGCTCCAGGAGGTCACCGGCAAGGCGGGCTGACCCCTCCGATCGATCGACCGAACCGCGCGGCCCCGCATCCTGGATGCGGGGCCGCGGTCGTCCGGGGTGGGGTAGGGGACGTACCATGTTCGGGGGAGCGAGGTTCGCATCTCCCGCGAAGATCACCGCCCATTGGAGCCTCGTCCTATGCCGCGTCTCTTCATCGTCGTCCTTCTCACCGTCTCGACCCTTGGACTCGGCGGACCACCGGCCCACGCCCAGGCTCGGCCGGCCGATCCCGCAGCGGTCGAGGCGTTCGGTCGTACGATCCAGGCGGTTCGTTCGGCGCCTCGCGTGTTGACCGAGCACGTCGTGGTGGTTACTCGCGAAGGGGAGCTCGAGGAACCGGCGGATCCACGGTCGGTGCGCTGGTCGTTGATGCCCGAACGCGGCCTGCGCGGAGAGTTCGACGGATTCACGATCCTGCTCGCCGACGGTCGCCTGCGGGCCATCCACGAATCGGCGGACGGCCTCTGCGTCGACGTCTCGGACAAGGGATCGCCGTACTATGCGCTCTTCTCCGCCTTTCGCGATCTGCCGTGGCCAGGACTCGCGATGGCGATCGGCGAGTCCGATCCGGCGGAGTGCGTCATGCAGCTGAACTCGCGGGCTCCCTGGCTGCAACCGACCGGGCTCGAGACCATCGCGCAGGAGGGCGGTCGGCCTGCGCGGCAGCGACTGATCTTCGCCAGCGACCACGAGGACATGTGGATCGACGTCGATCCCACGACCCGGCTGCCGATCGAAGCCGAACTCCACATCCACGATGGCCCGTTCGTCGCCGACGGCATCGAGCTGGAGTATCGATATCGCTTCGAGTCCGAGGAGCCACCCGCGCTGGAGAAGGCGTTGGTCCTGGACCTCGAGGGGCGAGAGCGGACCGACTCGATCGCGGGTCTGGTCCGCCAGGCCGCCGCGGTCCGACCGGGGGGTGGACTTCGACCCGGCATGGCGGCGCCGCCGTTCCAGGTCGTGGGACTGGATGGTCGGGTGGTGGAGTCGGCGCAGCTCCGTGGCGAGGTTCTCGTGGTCGACTTCTGGGCGACCTGGTGCGGTCCCTGTCGGGCCGCCTTGCCGCGGCTTGCGGCCATCGGTCGCTGGGCGAAGGACAACGGACTCCCGATTCGGGTCCTGGCGGTCAATACGAGCGAGCAGAGCAAGCTCGAGGACGTCCGGCAACGCCGGATCGGCGAGTTTCTCGAGGCCCAGAAGTTCGATGTCGACGGACTGGAGGTCGTTCTCGATCTCGACGGCCGAGTGGCGCGGGACTACGGCGTTCGCGGTCTGCCGACCACCGTGGTCATCGATGCGGCGGGGCAGATCGTCTCGGTGAAGACCGGGTTCGTCGAGGATTTCGAGGAGCGTCTGCGCGAGGACCTCCTGGATCTTCTCGAGGGCGGCGACCCCATCCCGGACGAAGCGTCCTGAGCGAGGTACCATCCGCCCATGCAAGATCCCAATGAGCCAAGCACCGAGGAACTGGATCAAATGGGCTTCGATGTCGATCTCGACTTCGACCAGGCGATGATCCTGCTGGTCGACGACAACCAGCAGAATCTCGAGCTGGTGCAGGCCTATCTCGATGATCTTCCCTGTCGACTCACGACCGCCCACGACGGGGTCGAGGCGATGGCGGCGGTCGCCAAGGACGAACCCGATCTGATCCTGCTCGACGTGATGATGCCGCGGATGTCCGGCTTCGAGGTGTGCCAGAAGCTCAAGGCGAACCCGACGACGCGGGACATCGCGGTGATCATGGTCACGGCGCTGAACGAGGTCCCCGACTACGAACGAGCCGTCGAGAGCGGTACCGACGACTTCCTCTCCAAACCGGTCAACAAGCTCGAACTCCTCACCCGGGTGAAGAGTCTGCTGCGGGTGCGTCTGCTGCGAAAGCGGCTCGAGTCGCTCACTCGCGACCAGGGCGAGGCCTGAGTCCGGACGAACGCCGATTCGGGAGCCACGATCGACCGGAGGGTTCCAGGAACCAACAGCCCGCTCGGCACGAGGTCGAGCGGGCTGGATTCTTTATCACGACGGACGGCTGGATCAGACCATCGCCCGCCGGGTCATCATCGCCGGACTGTCGCCGGGTCGTGACCATCGACTGCCGCCGCCTCGGGGCTCGGATCCGTGGAGGAGGTGGTCGAGATATCGCTGGAGGCTCGCACGGTCGAACTGGTCGAGCCAGTCGCGGCGAGCCGAGCGGTTGAGTTCGCGAATGGACTGGATGAGGGTGTCCTTGGCTGGCATGGCTGCGTTCCTGGTTCGGGGCTGGTGCGAGCCGGTCCGTTGCCGGCGACGGGAGATGTTTCGGCCCACGGTCGGTGACTCGAAGAACGGATAACTCCACCCCCGGGGTCCATAACATGGGTCCTGGGCTTCACGCATCGGATTCGATCGCTCGATCGTGGGGCCGCGGGTGACGCGAACACAAGAACTAGTGGTGTGCCGTTCCACGCACTTTTTTTTGGCTGTGGGTCCGAGGGCGGCCGAGATATGGCGTCTCAGTCGCGGAAAGCCAGCTTGGCGCGGTTCACATCGGGATAGACCTCGAGAACCACATCGAGTCGAGTGAGCCGCAGAACCTGCGCGACGGCGTGTCGAATGCCCGCGACCTTGACGTTTCCACCACGGGTTCGAATGCGGGTGTGCAGGGTGAGCAGGGTGGAGAGCCCGCTGCTCGAGATGATGTCGAGATCCTGGCAGTCGACGATCACGCGGTCGGAGCCGGACTCCACCGCCTCGAGCACGTCCTTGATCAGCTGGCTCGCGTTCTGCCCGTTGATGCCGCCATCGGCCCGGAGGACTCGAATACCGTCGTCGGTCTCTTCATGAAAGAGTTGCACGGGAAGACGCCCTCCTAGTCCTCGACCACCTTCATGGCCACGAGATCCTGAATGTCGAGAATGCCGACCGGTCGCCCCTGATCGTCGATCACCGGGATCTCGTCGACCCGCCGTTCCCGGATCATCTGCACGGCGTCGCGAACGAGAGCGGTGTCGTCCAGTGAGCGGGGATCTCGGGTCATGACCTCGCCGATGACCCGATCGAGTCCGTCCCCGCCGCTCTGATTCACGAGCCGACGGAGGTCGCCGTCGGTGAAGATCCCGCTCAACCTCCCGTCCGCATCCACCAGAAGCGTCGCGCCGCTTCGTCGTTCGTCGCCTGCGACCCGCAGTGCGTCGCGGACGTCGAGCGTCTCGGAAGCGACGGTGACGTTTCGGCCCACACGGAATCGAAGCACCTCGACGACCGGCCTGAGCCCGAGCCCGAGCATGCCTCCGGGATGATGTCGATGGAAGGCGTCCGCGTCGAAGTCGCGACGCCGGGCCGCCGCCAGGGCGAGGGCGTCTCCGACCGCGATCATCGCGGTGGTGCTCGCGGTGGGGGCGAGGTTCAGCGGGCACGCCTCCGTCATCCGGCCCAGCGGAAGATGGATGCGGCACACGCGTCCCAGGCTGGTCTCGTCATGGCAGCTGATGCCGATGCAATCGATCCCGTCGGTCGCCAGGATCGATGCGAGGGCGACGGCCTCCTCGGTCTCTCCGCTGTAGGAGAGCAGGATAGCGACGTCACCTCTTCGAATGCGTCCGAGATCGCCATGGACGGCCTCCGCCGGATGGATGGTGTGCGAGGGGCGTCCGAGGCTGGACAGGGTCGCGGAGATCTTCGCGCCGACGAGTCCCGACTTCCCCATGCCCGCGACGACGACGTGACCATCGCAATCGGCGACCAGACCCACGGCGGCACGCCAGGCTTCCGCGTAGCGGGGGAGGGCCTCGGCGATGCGATCGACCGCGCCGATCTCCGCGCGGAGTACGCTCTGGAGGAAATCGAGTTCCTGGTCGGAGGAGGTGCGATCGGGCGCATGGGGGGTTTCTGGAGTCGACGCCATGCGAAGAGTGTACGTCCTCGGCGGGTCTCGTCGATGACCTCGCCTCTCGCGGTACAGTGACGGCATGAGCCTCCAAGACGACTACACGGTCCGCCTGAGCAGCTTCGAGGGGCCCCTCGATCTGCTCCTCTACCTGATCCGTCGGGCCGAGGTCGACATCCACGACATCCCCATCGTGGAGATCACCAACCAGTATCTCGACGCCATCGGGGACATCGATGGCGAAGCGACGCTCGACATCGACGCCGCGGGCGAGTTCCTGGTGATGGCGGCGACGCTGGTCGAACTGAAGTCCCGGACGTTAGCGCCGAAGCAGATCGCGGATGAGGAAGGGGCTGAGGCGGAGCAGGACGAGGTGGAGGATCCGCGTCACGATCTCGTGCGACAGCTTCTCGCCTACCAACGATTCCGCTCCGCCGCGGGATCCCTGGAGGATCGCCGGGCCGAGTACGCCGCTCGATGGCCGGTCCGCATCCGGGCCGGTGAGTCCGAGGAGGCCGAGGACGACGAACCGACCCCGCTCGAGCTCGACGATGTGCACGCCGGCGATCTCTTCGATGCGTTCGAGCGCATCATGGCCGCCATCGATCCCGCGCGACTGGGCGAGCACGCGGTCGAGTACGACGACACGCCGATCGGTCTCCATCAGGAAGACCTTCTCGATCGACTTCGACGACGAGATGACGGACGGCTCTCGCTCCAGGACACGTTCGTCGGGAGAACCCGCGGTGCCATGATCGGGCTCTTTCTCGCGGTGCTCGAACTGGCCCGTCAGCGGAGGATCGGGTTCCGCCAGGACGCGGACGCGATCATCCATCTCGAGCTCCGTCCCGAATCGGACGCCGAGCCCGCGGTCGGGGAGGTTGCCGCCGTCGAGGACGAGCCGGACGTCGCCGCGGATTGACTCAGCAGTCCTCTCGATCACGGCCGCCACCGCGGTCCCGTTCCCACGCGTCCAGAACCTCCAGCCACGCCGGCCCGTGCTCCGCGATCTTTCGCTGGCCGAGTCCACGGACGCGATGCATCTGCTCGAGATCCGACGGTCGAAGCCGCGCGAGATCCCGCAGGGTGGCGTCGGTCGCGATCACGTAGGCGGGTTTGCCGCGAGCCGCGGCCAGTTCCCGGCGTCGGGTGCGCAGGGTCTCGAAGAGATCACGGTCGACGCCTTCGAAGTCGCTGGCGTCGCGTCCCCGGCTCGGTCTGGACGTCCGGTCGCGCGATGCGGCCGGACGGACGAGATCGATCTCGGCGTTGCCCCGAAGGGTCTCGAGGGCGTCCCTGCCCAGTTCGATCACCGGGCGATCCCCGGGGGAGCGGGCGAGCACATCGAGCGCGACGAGCTGCCCGATGAGATCCACGATCTGGCTTCGATTGAATTCCGCGAGGAGCCCGTGGGTGGAGAGCTCGTCGTGTCGAAGCTCCATGATCCGAGCCGACCGCGAGCCGGCGAGGATGTCCGCGACGTGGCCGGCGCCGAATCGTTGGTTCTGGTTCTCCAGGCGTGCTACGCAGGAGACGATCTTGCTCGCGATCGTCCC